>PUNW01000057.1 GCA_003552665.1 Spirochaetaceae bacterium
GAGCACAGCAAGATCGATGTCGCCGCCACGTCGTCGGTCGTCAACACGTGAGCCAAAGAGCCAAACCTCCGCGTGGGGATCGAACCGCTGAACTGCATCCGTTATCACCTGTTTTTCGTGCTCGTTGAGCCGCATAGCCAAATTATACCATCGACGGCGGAGGCGCTACCAGAGTGGTGCCGGCAGTACTCACATATCGAGACAGAATCACATTGCTTTGGGGCAACCCGGCTGCTAAACTGCCTGCGTCGGCGTGTGTTACTATTGTCCCGACGGGTGCTTGTACTCCCTGGGTAGTCCTTTTGCGTTCTCAAAGAGTTTGAGAACCAGCCGATAGACGTCCGGCTATTCTGGACGGTTGTGGTAGAGCGGCACCATAATCGTCCTCCGCCAGTGGAGATGAAAAACATGTGCCGCCACGCGGCGTCCACAAAACCATCGGAGGAACTCCAATAGTTAGCCAACGCGAAATCCCCTAAACCCTCTTCATGCAGGTTCTCATACATGAGATTCAACTCATCCTTGGACGGCTGGAACCAGTCCTCGTATCCCCCGTGCGCGGTATTCCTCATAACCCGGAGGCCGCAGGTTCGAGTCCTGCCCCTGCTAAAGGAACCCCGCCGGCCGTTCCGGCTGCTGCGGGGTTTTTTGTGTATAGAAGCAAAAGCGTCGCCATTCAACTCCAAAAACTCGGAGCAAGCCAGCGGTCGCCGGTTGAGCGCCGGGCAAAACAGGACCACCGCTGGGAAGCACAAGACGAGGGCCCTTTTTGTATCTGCAACTTGTCTGAAGGCCAATTTGTTTGACGGCCAACCTGATGTAATGTACACTCCTGTGAAAATGGGGGGTTACCCGAAGGTAACGTAGTCTCCCAGCGAAATTTAAAAACGATTGCGAGGCTGGTATTGTAATGCGGGTTTCACAGAGTAGACCTCCCGTCCAGACCAGTGCCTAAGCCCCGCCGCCAGGAGTTAAGCCATGCCTTCCGACGGCCGCAGCGCTACACCGGGTGGTAGCGCGCCTGAGGAGCCGGCGCTTCTCAGAACCATCGTTGATAACACCTTTGATCTTATCGCTGTATTGGATACCGACGGCACCTTGATTTTCACCGGAGACGCACACCGAACTCTCGGATATGCGCCGGACGAAATGGAGGGCACGAGCGTGTTCGACTTTGTTCACCCGGAGGACCGGAGCGTTCTCGAGTCGCTTGTGCGGCAAGCGGTTCACACAGACACGCCCTTGCGAGAGGAAATTCGCGCTCGGAATGCCGATGGCACGTACACGTGGGTTGAGACCCTGGCGCGCACAATCGAGCATCAAGGCCGCCACTATGTGCTCTGCGATACTCGAGATATCAGCGAGCGCAAGCGAATGGAGGAGCAGCTTAAGGAGAGCGCGGCCTTGCTCAAGACCGTGGTTGAGAACACGTTTGACTTGGTTGCCGTGACCGACAGCGAGGGGACCGTGATATTTGCCGCTCATTCATACCGGCTTGTGGGCTATGAGCCGAGTGAACTGGTAGGAACGAGCGTCTTCGACGTCCTTCATGCCGACCACCGTGATGAGGCTGTGAGGATGTGCAGGCGCGTGGTTGAAACCGGCGAGCCACAACGGATGGAGCATCGTACGCTCACCGCCGCCGGCGAATGGACCTGGCTTGAGACCACAGCCCAGTTGATCGATTACTATGATGAGAAGCGGGTGCTTCTGAACACCCGTAACATTACCGAGTGGAAAGACGTCGAGCTCACCGACAAGCGCCGCATTGACGAACAGGCGGCACTGCTGAAGGAGAGCCATCACCGCATTAAGAACAACCTCAATACCGTCGCAAGCCTCCTCTCCCTGCAAGCTGACACGGTTCAGGCTTCCGAGGCGGCAGATGCGTTAGCACAGGCGCGCAGGCGGGTGCGGGCTATGGCGACGCTCTACGACACACTACATCGCTCGGTGAGCTTTCAGCACATGCCGTTGAGCGATTATCTCAATCCGCTGATTGACGAGATAGTCGGCGTCCTAACGATCTCCACAGCGGTCGTAGTGGAGAAGGACATAGCCGTAGTTCAGCTTTCGCCGAAGCAGTTGTCGACTCTGGGTATTATCACGAATGAGCTGCTTACAAACGCAATGAGACATGCGTTCGCCGGGCGGCCTGATGGGCATATCCGGGTGGAAGCGACGCACCTCAACCGGCAACTGACCTTGACCGTGGCCGATGACGGGAACGGTATGCCTGAATCAATTGACCCCAGCAGTCCCGATAGCTTCGGCCTTACCCTTGTTCGCGTCCTCACCGAACAGATGGGCGGGGTGCTCGGTGTTGAACGTGATAAGGGGACGCAGTTTGAAATCACGTTCCCAATTGCCGGTGAGGCAGCTCAACCGTAACGGGAATCTACCACGGGGGCTCCCGACGAAACCGGTGCAACAACCGGTGCAACAACCGGCGTAACGGCCTTACTCCCTCGAGCCGGCCATTGAGTTAGTGTATTCCAAAAAGACTTCAACTACCTGCGGGTCAAACTGGGTTCCCGCATGGTTGAGGAGCTCTTCCCGCGCAGTCTCGAACGCGAGCGCCTTACGGTACGGGCGATCATGTATCATAGCGTCCCAGGCGTCGACCACAGAAAAGATGCGGGCCTCGACGGGGATAACCTTACCCGATATTCCCCTCGGATAACCCGATCCGTCCCACCGTTCATGGTGACAGTATGGTATTGCAAGTGCGGGGCGGAGGAACTCAATACCGGCGAGCCAGCTGTAGCTGTATTGCGGATGCCGAGCCATGATACTGAACTCTTCATCAGTCAACCCGGAGGGCTTGTGCAGGATTTCGTCGGGAACCCCCATCTTGCCGATGTCATGGAGCAGAGCACCTCTACGAACATGTACGAGCCGATCTCCGTGTATCCCCATTCGCTGTGCAATGGCTACCGTGAGCTCAGTGACTCTCAGCGAATGTCCCTCGGTATCCCGGTCTCGCAGGTCAAGGGCAGTCACCCAGCCCTCGAGCGTCTCGTCATAGGCTGTCACGAGATCCTGCTGCGCCCACTGGAGCCGTTCGAACAGCCGCAGATAGTCTATTGCGATAGCGGTCTGCCCGGCTAAGACCTGCAGGAACCCGTGCTGCTCCTTGGAAAACGCTCTTCGGGTCCGCCTGAACACTTCAAGCACGCCGATTCGTTCGCCTTTAGCGACCAGTAACTCAGCATGATAGTCGATGAACCGCTCCTGTGTTACGAGTTGCGGCCGGTCGAGTATAGCCTGCAGGTCCGCAAGGTCGGCAACATGCAGATGCCCTCCTGCTTTGATCAGTCGCTCGAACAAGCCTTTGCGCCTTGTCATCGGCTGCCGAGGTTCGAACTCCTGGAAGCCTCGGTGAAAAACCGGCTCCACGCTTTGCCCGTCATCGCTCATGAGGTATATGGCCGCCGCGTCTGCATCCAACTCGGCAGTCACCTGAACCAGGATCGTGTCAAGAACTACTCGGAGATCGACGGTCGATATAATGGCGAGGTCTATCTTTCGAAGAGCCTGAAGGTTCTTCACCTGGCGCTGGAGTGATTGCTCGAGGAGATCCCGCTCCGTTACTTCCCAGGCGTTAAGAATGACCCCTTGAACCGCCGGGTCAGCCAGCACGTTCGTGAGCACCCCCTCGAAGCTCCGCCGACCACCCTTGTCATCCTGCAGATGGAATACCAGGCTTGCCGGCTCTTTTGACTCGTTGAGCACCGCTTCGAATAGCGTTTCGAACTCATCGCGGTCTCCATTATCAATGGCCTCAGGAAAGGGCCTCCCCACGAGCGACTGCGACGACCAACTGAGCCCATCGTGCAGATTGCCGGCGGCGAACTCCACAGTCTTATCCGGCAGGAGAACCATGACGATGTCATTCCCGTTCTCAATCAACGCGCGGGACCTTCTCTCGGCCGCCTCCATCCGGTCCAGGGCTGAGGTCACTTCGCTGACCGGGGTGACAACGGTGAGAATGACCTCTCGCCCGTCAAATCGAATTCGTTCGCCGGAGATCAGTACGTCGGCCCATGTGCCGTCTCGTTTCCGCAAGCGTGCCTCGTAGTTATGAGTCGAACCTTCTGTCTGGACCGTCTCGATAAAACGAGCGCCGGCTTTTGGGTCACCCCACAGATCAGTATTCCGGCTGTCCATGCCGAGAACTTCCTCAGTCTGCCACCCAAAGACACGCTCGGCCGCGTCATTCCAGACGGTGACGCAGCCGTCGGTATCAAACGCAATAATTGGCTGGGGAGAGGCTTCAACGACGGCCGTCTTAAACGCTTCGTTCTCGCGGAGCCTCAGCTCGGCGTCCCTGCGCTCGGTGACATCCCGTCCAACCGCGTACACCATATCGTCGATCGCCCTTGCGCGCCACTCTATGCGGCGATAGGCGCCGTTACGACAGCGGCAGCGGTTTTCAAAGCTCTCGATCTCCTCTTGATTTCTGAGGCGTGCGAATACTTCTTCCGTCGCTGCTTTGTCTTCGTCATGCACGAACTCAAACAGGTGGCGTCCCTGTAGCTCCGAAAACGGGTATCCTAACACCGTCTCCCATTCAGGGTTCAGCCGCACAGAATCACCGTCGGTAGTAGCGATGCAGAGCAGATCAAGGCTCGAGTCGAAATAGTGCTCGAGTTGCTCTTCCTTCTTCGTTATTGTCTGTTTGGCCTCAAAGAGGCGAAAGGCCATCTTGATGGCCGCGTGAAGCACTGTCACGCCTGAGTTTTTGACGATATAGCCGTACGATGTGATGCCTTCGGTGCGCTCAACGTACTCCGGCTCGGTGTGCGAAGAGAGGAATACGATCGGTATTTCGCAGCGAGCGAGAATCTGTTCGGCAGCCTCCGTACCGTCAATTCCATCCCCGAGATCGATGTCCATCAGGATAAGGTCAACACCGTCCGGGTCGCCCCCGACAGTCTCAACCGCTTTCTCGCCGCTGTTGACCACAACGACACTGTAGCCGAAGCCCTCGAGCGTCTTTTTCTCGACGGTCGCCACAAGTGGTTCGTCCTCAACGAGGAGGAGAGTTCTTTGTTCTGTTAATGCCATTGGGAGCCTCCCGGAGTGCTTCTTCTAAGAGGCCGGTACACCGATGAAACTACTGGTAGGTTTAATGCAGATTCTAAGAGTGCGCGGCGTTGCCGATCGCGTATCTGGATGTGGGGGTCTCACAGAAGGGCGATCCAAGTGTTAGGCCTTAGCGTTTCTGGTCGCACACCGACATATCCTCGGCACCCCTCTAATGGTGACTACAGTTCTCATAATATAACACCGAAAAGCGGTTGCTTTCAATCCTCGTTGCTTGACCGTAATCGAGGATAAAGCGCGCCAGTCCCGGGAACTCAGACGTCGCTCACCGAAGTACCACTGACCTACACCTCTCGCCGGTCGGCCTGCCGGCACTGCACAAAGATCATTTCGCCCGGCTGCTGGTAAGCCCGCTCATTCATGCCTCCCCGGTGCGCCGGGAGTGGCAACCGCCGAGCCGAACGGAAGCTTCTCCAGGTCAATATTGCCTCCCGAGAGTATGATCACCACTCTTTGTCCGGCGAACCGCTCCCGGTGCTTGAGTAATGCTGCCAGCGGCACGGCGCTGCTCGGCTCAACGACGATCTTCATCCGCTCGTAGATCATGCGCATCGCCGCCACGATCTCGTCGTCCGAGACGGTGAGGATATCGTCTACATGCTTCATGATCACGGCAAAGGTGATCGTCCCAAGCGATGTCAGCAGGCCGTCCGCGATAGTGTTGGGAGCCTCCATCGGGATGAGCTTCCCGGCATGAAACGAGCGGTACGCATCGTCGGCCCCGGCAGGCTCCGCCGCAATCACCTTGGTTGAAGGAGAAACGTAGCTGGTGAGCAGCGCGGTGCCGGCAAGCAACCCTCCGCCCCCAACCGGCGCCATCACCACTTCAAACGGAATGCGCTCCTCAAAGATCTCAACAGCACAGGTTGCCTGCCCCTCTACCACATCCATGAAATCATAGGGTGGAATAAAGGTCGCCCCGGTATTCTCGAGGACTCCCTGCAGGGTGGTTTCGCGCGCCTGCAGGTTCGGCTCACACTCGATAATCTCCCCGCCGTAACCCTCAACCGCCTTCTTCTTGACGGCCGGGGCATTGGTGGGCATCACGATGTAGGGTTTAATTCCGGCGACCGTCGCCGCGCGTGCCAAAGCCGCGGCATGGTTTCCGCTGGAATGCGTTGCAACCCCGTTTTGCCTTTGCTCGGCGGTGAGTTTGGTGACCGCATTGGCCGCGCCCCGGGCCTTGAACGCGCCGACTTTCTGGAAGTTCTCGCACTTGAAGGAAACCTCGCACCCGGCTATCCGATTAATGGCCTCGGAGCTCATCAGAGGCGTGCGGTGAATAAACGGCTGTATCCGCTTGTGCGCCGCCCTGATTTCCGCGAGCGAGGGAAACGTACTGGGCTCTGTGTGTTCTGTCATGGCCACTGAGCGTACGGGAAAGCCTCCCGGCTGTCAAAGCACTTGCTGTGCAGCGAAGAGTGAAGGCTAATTCCCCTTTTTTGTCCCGTCACGAGAAGAACCACTACCGCACGTACATGGCCTATCGCCCAAAAGAGCCGTCAAGTTTTCAATTAAACCGGCGTTCAGGAAAACCTTAGTGAATCTGTATTGATTAGAGACTCATGAAGGCTATAGACTACCGCAGGAGGTGATACGTGAACATTAAACCTGTGTTAGTGCTACTGTTCGGCGTTTTCACACTTGCTGTGACCAGCTGTGAAGGAGTCTTCACGTCGGAAGTGATTAACGAAATTGATGAACAAACCGACGCAGAAACCACCCGGCCACTCCGCGCATACGCGCGATTTGAGGGCCTCGAGGGCGAAGCTTCTACCGAGGGTTACGAAGGCTGGAGCCGTGTTTTTTCGGTGAAAGACGGAGTTACGAACATGCCGGACTTGTTCGGTGGAGACGGAGCCGGAAAGGCCGAGTTTGAACCGATTGAGCTCGTAAAGGCGCTCGATGCCGCGTCGCCCGGGCTGTTCCAGCATCTCGTGCAGTCCAAGCACATCCCGGCAGCCTCAATCGCCGTACTGCGTGACTACCAACACGGGCTGTTCGAGTACTATCGCTACGACCTGGACAACGTGTTTATCGCGAAATACAAGAATGGGGAGCCGAATCCTCATGATGGAACCCCAACCGAGGTAATCGAGCTAGCCTTCACGAAGATTACGATCACCTACACTCGGCAGGAGGCAGACGGCTCGCCGGGTACGCCGGTGACCGCCTCCTGGGACTTGCTTAGGCAAGCGGAGTAGACACCGGGCCCACCGGGCACATGACAGCACATGTACAGTTACCCTCTCGGCCCCAACGAAACCTGCGTACGAGCTCGATAGAAGGCAAACAGTTCAGCCGTCAGAAGTCGCGAGCAAAGGCGTGAAAAGACGAACTGCCTGGGGGCTGCTTTTATCGAGCTATGTATAACTGCCGTGCGGGACATAAAGGCCGTAAGCGCGCTCGGCGTCCTGCTCGGTAGAGCTCCACTAGGGCTGATCATCCTCGAAATTGCCAATCAGATGCAGTTTGTCCCGCGAATACTCCCATTATGAAGCCTGCTAAATCTACTTCTACAACGGTTTCGTCATTACGCTCTCAGCGCACTACCTCGTTGGAGGCTTCTGCGGGTACGATGTTCACCTCGAGCTCGTCACTTGACGCACCGGTATTAACTCTAACAGTGTTCGGGTCTGCCGATATACCCGCAACGCCGACTGTATCATCGTTTTCGGTGATTTCAGCGGTAAACATCCCGTCACATCCCGCGGCGTTCGTTTAGCCGGAATGGCGTGCTGCATTGCAGTAGCGCCTTATGGGTCACAAGAAGCGTGTGCATTGTTTACTCCGTTTCCGTACGGAACCGGTAGACACTGTTACGCTAACAAACCCTACCGTTCCGGTTCTAAAAGGCGCGAATAGGCCGAACCCTATGGGAGCCGCCTTTGTGCATACGGAAGTTCGTAGTCGTTATACTTCGAGCGATCGCGTTGTCGTCATGCGTTGCGTTCTCAGACGAGCTCCAGTAACGATGCGAAGCCGAAAAACCACCAATGTCATTTCGAGCAAGATTGAAAACCATGAGGTTCAGTTCGTCTATCGAGGGAAGATACCAGTCGTCATAGATTACGCCACCGTGCTCATGCTCGAGCTCGGCGGCAGCTTGTGCAGCACTCCCGGTATGACCCGACTGGTTGATGATGGCCTCCGTATTGGATTGTCCACTTCCCACCTCATCACTCGTTCCCACTCGGACGTCTTCAACATTGCTCCATACACTGGCCGGGTCGTCGCCGTCGTCATACCAGCCGGAGGGAGCCGCCTCGAGGTAGGTCCAATCATGCTCGTTATCCTCATCTCGGTAGAATACGTATCCTCCAGCCGGCCCGGTCACATCCACATGCACCTCAATTGCATCGGTGTACTCGCCGTCGTCTGTGATCGCGGTAATCGTAACTTTTCCGGGGAATAGCGCCGTGATAATTCCGGCAGCATCAACTGCAGCGACCGTCTCGTCGCTGCTTTCCCACCGGACTAGCCGATTGGAGGCGTTCTCGGGGACAATGTTGACTTCCAGTTCATTCATTGATTCCGTGATCTCAAGTGACAGAGATTTTGGATATACTGAAACCCCGGCGACTTCGACCGTTTCAGTTTCTTCAACGACCTCTTCCTGGATGATCTCGGCGGAAAAAAGGCCGTCGCAGCTCGCAATAGCGGCGAGTGCCGCAATTGCGATAACCATGCCCAAAAGAATGCGTTGTCTGCCCCCCAACTTAAACCTCCCTCTGATGTACAACCGGAAGCAGGCAACCGACCAGTCCTCCGGTTTTCGCCTTTCGCGCCGTTAGGCTAACGAAATCCAATAGGGATGGTTATTATAACGCACAACGCCGAATAATACCAGACTGTTAACGTCAGCATTAAAGCGTTTTCGCCCTTTCGATGCGGTCCAATTCCGGCTGGTTAGGGAGCTCAGCTATTCGCGGCATCCGATTTCGGATCAGCACCATCAAGCCAGAAGACAATACCGAGAGCCCGGACCGAAATCGAACAGTACCTGATCCAACACTGAGTTCAAATCCTGTCGCCTTCCCACGCCGTCAGTGATCGGGCGCAGCCGCGGCGGCTGTCTTCATAAAAGCGCATCCCTAAAACTCCTCGAACTCACCGTCATCGGTTGCTGCACCGGCGGGTACGTGATCGTCAAGCGCTACCATGATCCCGGTTTCGCCCTGCCGTAGATTTCTCGCGGATTGCCCGGCCTGCTGATACATGCCTCCCTGCTGATGCGTGCTCGCTGCTGCTTTGGCTGTTGCATGGTTTGATCGCGCCGCCCGGCCGTTCGCCTCGGTCACGCTCCCAGCGCTGTGGTGTTGGTGCCGGCTGTGCTGAGGTCGGCCTGCGTGTGCTCCACCTCTGCCGTTTCCCGCGTGTTGTTCGGGGGCGCTGAGAAGATGTTGCGCCTCGGCACGCTCAAAGAGAACCACCGTGGTCTGCAGGTGCGCTGCCCTACCGTTCAGTCCTACGGCCATCGATGCCGCCTCTTCCGAAGCTGTCCTGTGAGGGTATGAGCTCTAAGGAAATCCCTACGTACAGGCTGACCACCAAGCCCTTGGTGTAGGCCTTCAGTGTGCTGTCGTATTTCGGAGTTCCGATTCAATGGCCGACGGGGAGGTCTCTGGAAGCAGTTTACCATGCTCACGCACTCGGGAGCGGTTCTGCTTCGGGAGCGGTCATAGTCATAGTGGAGGAGTCGCTCGCAGCATTGGAGCCCAACTCTCCGGCTCTATGTGCCGACGATGCGTTTCATCTCCGCCGGGCTAGGTTGCACCGCGGTGCCCCCGTCTCCGCGGAGGATTGGAATGCGAAGCAGGCCCTGGTCCCCTGTGAGCTCCTCGCGCGGGTCAAACTCTATGTACTGCATCCCTCGCTGCGTATAGGCCTTCGACTCGGTGTCGATGAGCTCCTGATACCCCCCGGCCGCGGCGGCAATGCGGTCAAGCTCGCCCGGGCTTAGACTGCGCTCGGCGAGATCCACGAACTGAAACGTAACCCCGCGATCCTTGAGGTAGCGCTGAGCCTTCTGCGTCTCCTTGGATTTCTTGGTGCCGATAAGCTGGATCGTCATATCAAGGCAGCATATCCCGGCCGACCGGCGTTGGTCGATACGCAGTTGCTAACTGATCTGCGCAGCAGGCGGCCGCCGGCTGTAAGTTATTCGGAGGGAGAACAGCGAACACGATAAGAGCTTAGGGCCGGCAGGGGCGCCGAAGGGTTGGGAGACCTTGGCATAGGTGTTATAACTTGCAGGGTCGTCCGCTCATGGAGGCTCGTTTGCAGCGCATGCGCCGATACCGTCTGCCGGCTCGGAAACAACGTCCCGTGACGAATGTGCTGAGCGATGAAGAAGCTCAGAATACACATCTCGGGCGTAGAGTGCGCCCACGGCTGTTGCACCATCCGGGCGAAAGCGGCGTACATACATTGCAGAATGCGCATGACGCATTTGCGGCAAGAGCTCTGCTGGCTCAAACAGCCGAGAAGGCACTGGATGTACAGTATTACATCTGGAAGAACGATCTGACCGGCACCCTCCTGCTGAAAGCACTGCTCGATGCCGCCGAGCGGGGTGTCCGAGTCAGGCTTCTGCTCGATGACAACGGGATTTCGGGCATGGACCGCGACCTTGCTTCCATCAGTCTGCATGCCAACATCGAAGTCCGGATTTTCAATCCGTTCCGGATCAGGGTCCCCAAATGGCTGGAGTTCATCACAGACTTTTCCCGGCTTAACCGCCGGATGCACAACAAATCGTTTATCGCCGATAATCAGGCTGCGATTGTCGGAGGGCGCAATGTTGGAGATGAGTACTTCGAAGCCGGAACCGGGCAGCTTTTTGCAGATCTCAAGTTCCATGATCGACATATGTTCCCAACCTTTCAACTCACAACCGGCGGCACATCCAGACACTGGGTATCTCCGCCGCGAACCCGGCCTTTCGATACGCACGGCGTGCCGGGGCGTGACTAGCGTCGGCTCCGGTAGCCACCGTTGCTGCGTTCATGCCGCCCTCCTTCATACGCGTCAGGGCGAAATTGTACATGCTTGTGCCGATCCCCTTCCCGGCGTGGCTTGGGTCAACCGCATTCAGACCTATTTCCCCGACCCCGGTCTCGTGGTTCAGCTGGACCGCGACGAACCCCACAACCGTGCCGTCTATCTCGGCCACATACAGTTCCCAGCCGGATTCCGCATCCGGCAACGACAGCAGAAGCTCCGACTGCGCCTCATCCTCTCGCGCCTGAACCAGCTCATACAGCTCGTCTCCGAGCATAGCGCGAAACGATGCGAACACCGGTTCAAACGCCGCCCGGCGTATTTCCTCCATGCGTAGCATATCGGTCGCCGAAGCTTCACGCATCACTAAACCATTCTTCATCCTCCATCCCTCTAGCGCGCCGGCCCGCTATCAGAACGTGCTCAGTCCGTGCTCCGTCCGCGATCAATGCTCCATAGATGGCGAAGGGCAACCGCCACCCACTTCACCCGGCTCAACCGGGATCTGCGCATTGCGCATGCCGAACTTGACAGTAGATGGAAGAGACATTACCATTTTTCCATGCGAATTACCATCGACAAAGCCGGTCGGATCGTCATTCCTAAATCGATACGCGAGCGCTACCGTATGTATCCCGGCACGGTCCTCGAGCTGGAAAGCGAAACCGAAGGGGTTCTTATCAAAGCCAGTGAACAAGACCCCGCGCTCATCCATAAGCAGGGAGTACTCGTGCATCACGGTAGCGAAAGCGTGAATATCGACACGGCGGAGTTCGTGAACAGAACCCGGGGGAGCCGCGACCGGGAGATAGTAGCGGAGAAGCCTGAGGAATAAAAGGTCCATTATGAAAATATTGTTCGACACGTCAGTACTGGTTCCCGCATTCGTAGATCAGCTTTCGAACCATCCGGCAGCCTTCGCCGCGTTCTCCTCTTACACATCCGGAGAGCACATGGGCTTCTGCTCAACGCACGCGCTCGCGGAAGCGTACTCGGTTCTAACCTCGTTGCCGCTGCCGAAAAGAATAACCAGTGTAGAGGCTCATCTGATTGTTGAAGAGAATATGTTGAATCGGCTTTCTGTGATTGAGCTGAACGGACAAGACTACGCGAACGCGCTAAGAGCAGTCTCTCATAGAGGCCTCACCGGCGGCATCATATACGATGCGCTGCACCTGGAGGCAGCAAAAAGAGCAGGGTGCACGCGAATCTACACCTACAACTTAGCCCATTTTCGCGCTCTCCGCGCCCCTGAGGAAGACCTGCTCGTGTCGAGCCCATGAGCTCGGCACGAACGGCCGGTCGACGCTCGCCAGAAACGCAGACAGCTTGCCGCCGTGGTAGAACGAACACCAAATGCGCTTGGGTGCATTTCAGATCACCGAAACCTACTAACCCAATGCGGAGACAAACTGTACGGTTAATCCAAACTGCTCCGCAGCGTGCCCCTGGCGAGCATCATTGGTAAGAAATACATCTGTGGGAGCATCGCAAGCCAACGCTATATGGAGGATATCCAGCGACCGTGTTCCCATTCGACGGGTTGAGCCTTCCACAATGCGTTCTGCCTGATGAAAGACGCGAGACCAATTGGGAGCGTAATTCTGCAACACACCGTGCGACCGGTCCTGCTCAAACCTACGCGCCCACTCTGCGTATTGTCCTCCTGAAATCTCACTCCTGAAGAGCTTCGAATTCATGGCGTTGCGGATTTCTAGGGCATGAAGAGAAGTGCATAGGAGGTGTGCCTGGTGCAGAAACACCCAGCGCTCTACGCTCTCACTCTCCGGTTCCGGATAATAGAGCTTGACCAGAACGCTGCTGTCGAGGTAGGCGTTCACGAGCGTTCGTCGCGATCCTGCTGAATGAGATCACTCGCCGATGCGCCCCTCGCCTCGCCGAATATGGCCTTAGCACGCGAAACAAACGACGGATAGCTTGGTTCCGACGCATCACAGTCGGGCACAATGCGAGCGACAACCTGCTTGCGGCGCAAGACCTGTATCTCTTCGCCGGCATCTACCTCTCGTAGTATCCGACCGAAATTGTGCTGCACCTCACCGACCGAAACCCGTTTCATGCGTAAACTTTACCGCATAACTTTCGTTCGGTCAAGATGTATTATTCTGCCGTCGCATGCAGTTGCGCCGCTTCAGCTAAGAAGCAGTTCCAAAGACACGATCTAGCCGCGAGCTGAGCTTGGGCAGCGCAAACACAATGAGGTGATCGCCGGCCTGCAATACGGTGTCGCCGTGTGGAATTGTGGTCTCGCCGTCGCGTACGATCATGCCGATGAGGACGCCTTTCGGCAGTCCGGCGTCCGCCAGCTTCTTTCCGACCACTTTTGCGGACGGCGGAAGCACGAGCTCCATCGCCTCGGCGTCTTCGTTCTTGAGAAGCGACAGCGACACCAGGTCTTCACTGCGGGTAAGGCGCAGGATCTGCGACGCGGTGATGAGGTGTGGATTCACGGCGCTGTCGACGGCGGAGGCGGAGTACACCGGCGCGTAGGCCATGTCGTTCACCTTCGCGATGATCTTCTTGGCGCCCATCTTTTCGGCCATTACCGAGGCGACGATATTGGTTCGGTCGTCACCGGTGACCGCGACCACTGCATCGGCATCGGCAAACTCCTCAGCATTGAAGTATGACCGATCCGAGGCGTCGCCCGGCAGGACGATAGTCTTGCTCAACGCGCGGTTGAGTGCTTCACTCGCCTCTGGATCTTTCTCTATGATCTTTGTCCGAAACGGCTGCTCGCGATTGGACTCCACGAGCGACGCCAGGTAGCGCCCGATCACGCCCCCTCCGAGGATCAGCACTCGGCGAATCTGGGTGGCTTCTTTCGGGAGCAGCCACTGCGCGCCGCGTATCACGCCCACACTACCGATGACATACACTCTGTCGCCGGCTTGGACTCGGTCGTTACCGCCCGGTATCACGAAGTCACCATTGGCGCGCTTAATCCCCATCACAATTGAGCCCTTCTCCAACCGCAAGGCTTTGAGCGTTTGGTTGGCGATCTCCGAGTCTGCGGAGACCGGCACTCGCACCATCACAACCCTGTTGCCGGCAAAGTACTCAACCTCCTCGGCATCGGGGAAGAGGATCATCTTCAGGATCTCGTGAGCCACAGCCCGATCAGGGTTGATCACGACATCGATCCCCATCTGTTCGAGAGAAAGCCCGCGCGACTCTGTATTAGCGGGGTCTTCGAGGGTTCGTATTCGCGCCACAGTCCTGGGAACTTGCTTATTCTTCCCAACCATGCAGGCGATGATGTTCACTTCGTTGATATCGGTTACCGCGATAAGGAGGCCCGCGGAACGGATCTTCGCTTTTTCAAGCGTTTGGGCGTTCGCTCCGTCTCCGTTGATCACCAAGACGCCGGTCTGTTCCTGGAGCTCGGTGGCTCGCTGTGGGTCTTTCTCGATGAGCACAACACTCTGACGTTTGGCCGTGAGTCGCAGCGCGAGCTCCGCCCCGGTTTCGCCGCCGCCGACGATCACGATCTGCATCTGAGCTGCCTCTCTCAGCCACCGTTAGCTGACCGTGCGTGCTTTCGTCTCGCCAGAAACCGCGAGACTGCGTCCGCGATGCGCGGCGCATTGCGAAACAGCATGACTCCGAAGGTGGCAGTAACAAGAATATAGACGCCGCTGAACACGCGCAGCGCGGTCTCGGCCATTGCTGCGATAACCACCGAAAACTCGCCGCGTTGCACGAGCGAGAACGCTGCACGCAGCGACCCTTCGATCGACAGTCCGTAGCTGCGCCCGCCCCACAGGCCCACGATCAGTTTAGCAACAACTCCCCAAAGTATCAGCACTATCAGCAAAACAGGGGCAAGGATCGTAGCTCCGAACGTGAGCGACGAGCCGAAGGTGAAGAAAAAGAACGGCAGAGTCAAGTTCTTGAGGTGCACCATCGTGCGCCCCAGGTCACGTGACGCTCCGGTCTCGGCCAACATAACACCGGCAAGAAACGCTCCCAGGAGCTTGGAAAGGCCGAGATACACGGCGAATCCCGCCCAGAGGAACGCTATCGCAGCGGTCAGGAGCGGCATGAAGTCTCGCGTCGCGTAGCGCTTCACGAAGAGATCCAGTCTTCGAAAGCCGTAGAAGGCAATTACCAAGGTGAGAGCGGTCATCAACATCACTTTGGCGAACAGCAAGCCGAGCGCGCTGAGCGTGACCGTCCCCTGTAGGGTGAGACCCAGAAGCACAGATACCATCACCGGGGCGGCGATGTCTTCAAAAATCAGCAGCGCGAGCTTGAACTCGCCTTCCGGCGTAGCCGTTCGCCCGGTTTCCTCCAGCATTCTCACGGTGATCGAGGAGCTGCTGGCGTACGCAACCCCTCCGACGATTAACGCGGACAACAGGTCGAAGCCGAACAGGTAGGCGAGGAGCGCGGTAATCCCGAAGTTGAGCCCGATATCGGCGAACCCCACTCTCCAGATTTTGCGCGAGACACTCACGAGGCGGTTGAGCGGAAACTGCAGCCCCAGGAGGAAGAACAGCAGAACGATCCCGAGGTCCCCGGCTTGACCGAGCGCAGGCTGGGCCGTGTCGGCAATTACCCAGGCAAGCGCCACGCCGAGCACCATGTACAAGAGCAACGACGGAACGCGCAGCCGTTGCGAGAGATGCCCAACAAGAAAGAACGCCATCAAGATGATGCCGCCGAGCAGAAACAGGTTTTCCATCGCTTGTGACCTTAGGGCACCCCGCAGGTTCAGGAGGCACCCGTAGGGTGCTGTTTTTCAGGCATCATTCCCGGTTTTGCCGCAGTTTGTCCAGCACACTGCAGGTAGCTCAACAGGTGACGATCCACACCTCACCGAGCTGGTGGTATGGGTGCCGGCGGTCTACCCGGCTGACCGTCGGCTGACCTGCGGTCGCTTCATGCTGCGCTAAACGGCTACCTTTACCACGACTTTGCGTACCGGCGACGGGTCGGTTGCTATGCACTTGGGTTTGTGGCCGTCGGTAGGGAACAACACGACGAAATCGCCGGCCTCGAGACGTAGCGCGACCGAAGTCTCCGGCTCGTCGAAGTATACGATGTCCTTGGCGTAGTCGTACGGCGTCCGGATACCGGGCAGACGCGCGAGCGGCGCCCAGTAGATCGTTTCGCGCCCTTCAACGATCAGCTGAATATCGATGAATGCACGGTGGGCTTCGAACGCCGCTTCCTCCGGCGGCAGCGTCGTGTAGGCCTGAAAACCGGCCTTGATACGCGGAGCGTCGATCTCGACGGTTTGATCCGGCTGGAACGCGGTAAGATCGTTAGCCTTAAGCCACTCGAGCGCGCGTGCAAGTTTCGGACTCAGCTGTCCGTAATCTACATGCGAGCTGTACAGATTGTCCGCAATCATCTGGCCCCCCTCGTGTTTCGGTATTTTATCGTCCGGTGTATCCCCCGAACACACAGATTACCTGGCCCGCAACTGCTCCATCACCCGGTCGGTGCGCGTTGCGCTCTCTCCGGTGCTGGGACAAGGCCTTATACCGAGCAACTCATCGACGACCAGCTGGATAAGCGGTTGCTGCACGTGTTCGGGCGGGTCAAAGATGAGCGTTTCAGTTTCGCTCTCGGTTGAAATGGTGACCGGCCCATCGACGTCGAGAACTGAAAAGCCGATACGTCCGGCAGTGCCGAGGATCTGAAGCTGGTCCTCCTTGCGGTCGGCGACAAAGCACCACATTCCGCTTCCGTGAATGCCGCTCTCAAACCTCCAGGTTCCGGACACCGTGTCCTCGGCAGGGTAGAGACCGGCCAGGTTGGACGACAATCCCTTAACTTCGGTAATCGGTCCAAAGTAGAAGTCGAGCAGGTCGAGGACGTGTGACCCTACGTCCAGGAGCAACCCGCCGCCTGAGACCTCCGGGCGCACGCGCCACGGCAGCTCGGCCTGCTGTGTCTGCGCGGCCTGCTGTGTCTGCTCGGCCGGTGCGGCCTGCTCCGCTTGCCCCGGCGCGTGGTCGTACATCTCCACCTGCACGCAGCGAACCTCGCCTATCTTCCCTTCCTGCAGCAACTCCGCAACCTTGCGGTACTTATCGAGTCCCCGCCGATAGTAGGCCGCGTAGAGAGGAACGCTGCGTTCCGCGCAAAACCTCACCGCTTCGCGGCTCTCCGCGTAGCTCATACCCAGCGGCTTTTCGCAGTAGATCGGTTTTCCGGCTTCCGCAGCCTGCCTGATGTAGCCGGCATGCGCCACTGGTGGGGTAGCGATGTAGACAGCGTCAACATCCGGGTCGCTTATCAAGCGTTCGGCGTCATCATACCATTTCGGGACACCGTGCCGCGCTGCGTATTCCGCCGCACGGCGGCCGTCACGCCGCATGACCGCGACCAATCGTGATCTTTCAGCCTTGCGGAACGCCGGCCCACTCTTCTTCTCGGTAACGTCTCCGCATCCGATGATTCCCCAGCGGACTTCCGTCATTCGCCTGCCTCCGCTCATCCGGCCGGCACTGTGGCTCAGCGCGGTTTGGGAAACTATCCCACTCCGGCCCGGGGAGGTCAACCCGGCGACCTTATAGATGGACCAGGTCTCCTAACGGATGCCCGCCTCACTGCGCGATTAACTCCGCCGCCGGCGAGAAACGACGTGAAACCGCGCTCGGGATGAGCGTCAGGTAGGTGTCGAGAAACGGCGATGCATCGTCGGGACGGTTTAAGTGCGAGTACAGATTGTAGTAGGTGTAATTGAATCCGGCGGTCACGTACCCGAGCTGGGCCTCGGTGAGCCGGGCGAGGTATGGGTCGCGAGCCGGGGGCAGCGCTCGCCTGAGGTCGCGA
>PUNW01000235.1 GCA_003552665.1 Spirochaetaceae bacterium
AAGGAATCTCGGTAAGCGCGCTTGCACCCGCCCAGATCGCCAGAAGCTGTGCGATCTCGACGAACGATAACCCGGTGAGTCGGAACATGATGACGTACACCGGGTAAATCAGCGCGAAATCTTGGAAGAAGCGGAATCCTATATAGGCGGCATCGCGTGTGACGCGGCGGGGTGTCTGCATGTTCCTCCCGGACTGAAATAGCGGTGTCGGATCATGTGCGCCCAGCTTTGCTCATAGGACGACGAGCTGTGGTCAGGGCGCCTGCTGTGCCCAGCGTTCTGCTCTGTTCAGGGCCCCCAGAGTGTAGAGTGGCCGGGGCGGCGGGTCAATCTGCGGTCCGGGCCGGTGCTCCGAAACAGTGGGGCGGTGCTCAGAAACGGTAGCGCAGCCCGGCCGTCAGGAAGTTTGAGCCGCCGCTCACGCCGTACAGGCCGAACGCGCCCGAGCGATGGTGCAGCCGCGTTACGATGCTGATCTGTTTCCACGCGGGCGGGCGAAAGGCGATTTCGGCATGCATGTAATGAAGCAAGGCTCGTGTTTCGTCCTCAATCGGCGGGCGTTCGGTGGCTAAGGACATTCCCTGACCGAACGAGACCGTGGTGTCCAGCCCCTCGTCCCACGGGAAGCGCGTCCAGTGCAGCACAATCGCTGCGTTAGCTTCGGCGTTTGACTGCAGCCCGCTGTGCTGGAAGACCTGGGCTTCCCACTCCCATACCCAATCGTCGCGCCAGGTCGTTATCGTGCGTCCAAGGATCAGGCCGCCGATGTAGGAGGGTTTGATGTTTCCGCCCCGGAACGAGAGGATATGCAGAAACGGGGTGTCGTCATGGATCCCGACCAGACTCGTGACACTCCACGGGCCCGCATTCCGGTACGCGGCGGCCCCGAGATCGGGAGCGGTCGGAGTGATCGATGCGCCGGCTGTTTGGGGGACTAATAGAAGCGCTGCAAGTACGGTGAAACGCAGGTGTTGCATGAATATCGAATCGTCGTGAGGTGTTGTTCCGGCCGTTGTCGGCGGACCGCTCCATGATATAGCACATTGTGCGGCATCTGCCTACCGCGAATTGCGCCGATACAGCCGCCACATCTGGGCCACGATCGAGTGCAGCTGTTCGGTGCGCAATTGTAGGGCAAACGACAGCACCTGCAGCAGCAGATGATGCTTCTCTGAGCTGAGCGTTTCGCGACCGGCTCCATCATCACGGCGCCGGTCCAGCTCCGTGTCCTGATCGTCTCTGCTCGCCCGGTCGGTTTTCGGCTGTTCCGTTGGGTCGGAGCGGTCTCCATCGTGTCCTGTTCCGTCGCGTTCACCGGACGCGTAGCTACGGCCGGCAGCCTCAGGATGGCTCGGAAGAAACTCATCGGCCGGGACCGCAACGGCGGGATGGGTGTCCCGTACGATCCGAATCTCGTTGATCTGCCCGTGAAGGTAGCGAGCGTCGATGCTGTGCTGAGTAACGATCTCGTTGAGCATGGCGAGTGACGGGGCGCGTTTTCCGTTCTCAATCAAAGACACTGCTTGTTTGGTGGTGCCGATGGATTTCGCGAACTCTTCGCCGCTGAGGCCAAGGCTGCGTCTAACATTGCGCACTCGCTGCCCAACGTTTCTTCGGTGAGAGGTGTCGAAGTTCATATGGTTTTGCTGCGTCCGTAGTTTGAGCAAATATGAGCCGCGCATACGCCGATCGGCTGCATCGCGATAAACCGGGCGTTGACAACCGGTGGCCGCATCCCTATACTCATACCAACATTTATAATATATCCACTCGGAAATGAAAAATCCAGTCGGCTGGGGTGGATCTGCGTGTGGTTGGCTTATTACCTCCACCTGGGGTATGGCCGATACCGGTATGCGGTCGACACCGATGAGCGAAACGAAGAAGGACGTAGTCTATAGAAGCAGGGAGCACATGAGCCGCACCGAAGTCCGCCTTCAGCTCGAACTCGAGATAGAGTGGCACGAAGGCAGGGGCGGCGTCGGCCTTGCCTGAAAGCTGCGATCACGTGTGCGCGACTGTGGGAGTCCGCTCGCCGGGCTTGATCACGTCGAGGCTGCGCCTCGTTCCGGCAGAATCCCGAAACGGCGGAGGATATCGAGCAACCCGGCGACGTCGGAGTGCGGAGAAACATACTCCACAAGCCTGCGAACATCATCAGCGCTGTTCGCGGGTGCTGCCGAATGCGCGGTGAGCGCAAGAAACGGCAGGTCTGCTTCGGAATCACCGACTCCCAGCATATGGTCGGGGCTAATCCCGGTTCGGGAGCTGAGGTGTCTGAGCCCCGTGCTCTTGTCGCAGCCGGCAGGTTGAATGTTCAGGCACGATGCGGAGTACGAGAGCTCAAGCTCGGCAGCCGCCGCCCCCAGACGCGTCTCGAGCAGGGTGTGAGCATACGCCTCCAGGTCAGCAAGCGCGACCGCAGGGGTGGGGAAGAGGCTGATCGTGTAGTCCTTGCCCGGCTGAACCATGATCTCGCCGGTGGTCTCCTCCCGCGTGCGAAACGCATCATGGGCCTTGCGGATGAAATTGAGATCGGCAAGCCCCGGAACCGGGTAAAAGCGATATCCTTTCGGCTCATAAATCCCTGCGCCGCCTTCAAATACCGCCGGCATGCTGCCGTCGATCGCCTGCATGACCGCATCGACGTAGGCGGACGGTCGTCCGGTGCAGAGCGTCACGTGCGGCGCGTCGCCCCCGAGGCGGGCGGTGCGATTAAGCTCGGAGAGGATGGCGAGCACCGTATGGTCAAACGGTTCGGTTTCGCCCTTGGACAGTACGCCGTCGACATCAAGAACGAGGAGGCGGATGGAGGAGTGTTCCGGCTGGGGGATGCTGCTCATACCGGCGCGATTGTAGAGGGTCGGGCGAGTTTTGTAAATGTGCCCTGCCGCGTCCCGCCCGGCAGAGCGCGGGCGGTTACGGGATGTGCACGGTAATGCCGGGTGTTAGGACCTGTACGCCACGCGTCCTTAAGGCTGCAGTCAGCTCGTCACTCGCTGCGTCGGTGATGAAGAAGTCGATCCGTTCCCAGTCACAGACCTTGGCGAACTTGACCTGGTCGAGCTTCGTGGAATCGGCAAGCAGGCATACGGTTTCTGCCGACTCGATCATCACGCGCTTCGCATCGGCCTCCAGCAGGCTGTTGGTGGTGATGCCGTTGCTCAAGGAGTATCCTGCCGCGCCGAGGAACACAACGTCGGCATGAATTGCCTGGTAAGCCCAACGCGTGAGCTCTCCGACCATTGCGCTCGCTTGCTTCTGTATTGCCCCGCCGCTGGCAATCACGGTAACGTGCTTATCGGTGGCGAGCTCCGCTATCACCGGCAGCGAATTGGTAATCACGGTGAGCGCCCGGCCGTGGAGAAACTGAGCGAATATCGCGGTGGTGCTGCCGGCATCGATGATAACGGTCGATTCCGGCTTGACAAGACTCAGGGCAGACTGAGCAATCGCGCGCTTCTTGTCGCCGTCCTGTTGCATGGTCTGGGTGACGTGCTTCGGAAGCTCGTCGCGTTCCGGCAACACCGCGCCGCCGTGCATTCTGACGACAATACCCCGCCGCTCAAGGTCCTCCAGGTCGGACCGGATGGTTACCGGGGTGACCTGTAGCTCGCGAGCCAGATCGTTGACGCGCACCACGCCGGTTGTTTTGAGTTGTTTCGTGATGTATCGCTTCCTTTCGACACCGGTCACACCGCGAGTATACAATCGCCATGGCGTGTAGACAAGGAGGAGTACGTGTAAGCGTTCGGCGCGAAGCTCCTGGCTGCGTTTGTTTGGTAGCAGTTTTTCGTTTTCTGATTAAAGGTTGTGTTATATTGCTTTTTAGCATATGATTAAACTATACTAATAAAAAAACGAAAATCGCGATTCGTCGTACTGTGTGGTTCTGATCGATGAGGTGCGAAAACAGCGACGTCGGAGCTTGAATGCAGATTCTGGAATACCAACTGATAGCAAAGACCGGGAGGCAGGAGACCTGTGAGGACGCGATTGTAGTGACCGACCACTTCGTGGCTGTTCTCGATGGGGCGACCAGCGTTGCCGGTGGGGAAGGGGGCTATCGCAGTCCGAGTCCGGGGCGTAAGGCGGTTGACCGAATCGCTAGTGTGTTCGATGAACTGGAGCCGGACATCAGCCTGCATGACTGCATTCGTAACCTGGATGCGGTCGTGGCGCAGATTTACGAAGACGAAGGGCAGTATACGCTGGCACGAGATGATCCCGAGTATCGAACAAGCGCCGCTGCAGTGATCTACAGTCGAGCCCAATCCCAGGTTTGGTTAATTGGCGACTGTCAAGGTTTTGTCGGCGACAGAATTATTAGCGCGCAGAAGAATGCCGACAGATTACTCTCCGAGGTACGTGCCATGTTTCTCGAATCGGAGATTCTGCGTGGGTGGTCGACGGCGGAACTGCAAGAGCGGGACACGGGACGCGAGTTCATTAGCGAGTTGCTGCGCCGTCAGAAGCGCTTCCAGAATATCGAACGCGAAATGTCCTACAGTTATTCCGTCCTGGATGGGTTCCTCAACGACATAGAGCGGGCGGTGCAGGTGTATCCGGTTCCAGAACAGTGCCGCGAAATAGTTCTTGCTTCCGACGGGTATCCGGTCTTGCGTCGATCGTTGACCGCATCGGAGCGCGAGCTCGAACAGATTCTGGCGGAAGATCCGTTGTGCTTTCGTCGATTCAAAACAACGAAGGGCGTATATCGGGATAATCTATCCTTTGATGACCGGGCGTATATACGCGTCAGTCTTTAGTCTATAGCATCGGACGCGGGCAGTCGAGTCAGTGGGCAGGGTTCCAATATAGAGTGCTGGAGGTCACCGGCCGTCTCACGCTGATCGAGCTCCGTCCACAGAACCTGTACACGCACAAGCAAGCGATCGGGATCGTGCGTGGCGGCAATTGCTTGACTTTTCGGGATATTGCTTTTAGGCTAAAGGAAGCTTGCGGGTGCTTTCGTTAGTTTGGGAAATTCTGTTTTTATTACCCTATAGGGTGGCTTAATGCCCTGTCGGGACAAAAGGAGGGGCTATGCTACGGAAAGGTATGGTAATGGCGGTAGCGTTTGTTTTGGTGGCTGGGGTAGCTTATGCGGCCGGACCGCCCGAGGTTGAGTTTCCGGATCCCGATGAGACGATTACGATGGTCGTTCCGTTCGGTGCCGGCGGAGGAACTGATCTTATTTTCCGGGAGCTGGTGGACGAGATGAACAACTATACCGAGGCCGAGATTATCGTCGACAACATCGGCGGTGCGGGAAGCGCAACCGGGACCAACGAGGTGCTCGGATTGCCCGCGGACGGCTACACGATTCTCGCCAGCGGCGCTCATACGGTAACCGCAACCCTGCAGGGGTTAACCGAAGGGTATCGCGAGCTCGAGGGAATCATCGGTCTGAATTGGGATCCGTTCATAGTCGCTGTGCATCGCGATGCTCCGTGGGAAACCTTTGATGAGTTGCTTGCCGACGCACAGGACGACCCGGAGGCGCTCACGTTCGGCAACGCGGGGATGGGCGGTGCTACCGGTGTTCTGACCGTCGGAATGAATCTGCACTTTGATGAGGTTTTTAACGTAACCCCGTTTGATGGCGGCGCTGATCTGATTGCGAACTTCCTTGGACAACACGTCGATATCGGGGTTTTTTCGCAGACCGAGGTGGCTGAGCACATGGATGAGATGACCCCGTTGATGATCGTTCATCCTGAGCGCAGCACTATTCCGGAGCTCCAGGACGTACAGACCTACCAGGAGTTAGGGTACGAAGATCTCGAAGTGCCGTTCGGCAGTTATCGTTCGATCTCGGTTCGCGCGGGAACACCGCAAGAGCACAAGGAGGCGCTTGCAGACATTGCTACGCAGGCGTTCGAATCCGACCGGTTCCAGAACTACATGCAGGAGCAGGGGCTGCTGCCGGAGTACTCGCGTCTCGAGGAGCTCGATGCCTATTTCGAGGAACTCGAGGAACTGTTCTATCCGATCCTCGAAGCCGCTGATCTCTTGGACAACTAGCACGCAGGGAATGCATTGAGATGCCGAAACTCCGAGTACGAGCCATGCCGTTGGCGTGGCTCGTCTTTTCGATAGCGTATCTGCTGTTCTCACTGACGATCGAAGAGCGGAGAATGCCGGGCGGGGACTGGGATCCAGGGAGCGCGGCGCTGCCAACCGGAGTCGCCGTCGTCATGATCGCCTGCTCCGCGTACCTGGTGCTTAAGGAAAACGTAGTCGGCGCGCGTGACTCAAAGAAGAGACGGGCGGTCAACGGCGAATCGAGTCCGGGAGAAACACGCGGACGCCTGTTTGGCGCTACCGAGCGTTTGATCATCATGACCGTGTTGCTCCTGAGCGCTTACGTGCTCAGCTTTCGGACGGTAGGTTTCGTCATAACGACCACCGTTATGCTCCTGATGCTTACCTACTTCTACAGCCTTGGGGATGTTCGCTGGGAGCCGGCATTCAAGTTTGCGAAGCCTCTCGGATTGACAACCGTGTTTACTGTGCTGGTCTTTCATCTCGGCGTGACCGCCTTGCGCTGGACGCGTTACTTCGGGCGAATATGGGAACTGGATTTGCTGCGAAGCCGGCCGGTGTCTGCCCTGATTGGATTGGTGTTGTGGGCTGTGCTGCTGTTGCCCATGTTCCTGTACATTCGGCCTAAGCTCCGTCGCCGCAGAGAGGCTGCTTCCGAAGCCGGTGCATTGGCCGACGCGGCTCAGCACCGAGCGCTGAGTCGTGCGATGATTCTATCAGTGATAACTACGCTGGCCCTGTACCTCGTGTTTCAGCAGTTGTTTCGCGTTGCACTGCCGATGGGGGTGCTGGGATGACTGAGTTCCTCTCCGGAGTAGCCCTCATCGGTGACCCGGTGACCATTCTCTGGATTATGTTCGGAGTCTGTTTCGGAATTGTCCTCGGCGCGATCCCGGGATTGACGGCGACCATGGGTATTGCGCTGATGCTTCCGCTGGCGATTCAGCTGGAGACGGCGACCGGTATGGCAATGCTGCTGTCGGTATACAGCGGGGCGATCATCGGGGCGTCGGTACCTGCCATCCTGCTCGGGATACCGGGAAATCCGAATGCCATCGCGACGATATACGATGGCTATCCATTGACCCAGCAGGGTCGTAGCGCTGAGGCATTGATCGGTGCCACTGTGGGGTCGTTCGTTGGCGGAATCGGCAGCCTGATTCTTCTCGCGCTGTTCGCTCCGCTGATCGCTCGATTCACCTTGCGCTTCGGGCCTGCGGAACGCGCAGCGTTGGCACTCGTCGGATTGACGATCATAGCCTCTATTTCCGGGAGGCGGCTTGCAAAAGGCATCCTTATGGGGGCATTTGGGTTGGCGCTGGCCTTTTTGGGGCCAGACCGGATCACCCAGACAATGCGTCTGCCGCTGCCCTCAGTCACGATGGGGACGCCGCTTGCAAACGGTATTCAGCTGGTGCCTGCGCTGATCGGTTTGTTCGGCATATCTCAGGCTCTGTACGATATCAGCCGCGTGAAGAGTGGCACGTTCACGCCCCCGCAGGTAAGCTTCCGGGGGTCAATCCCCAAGCCGCGTATCTTCGTGCGAATGTGGCGAATGATGGTGGAAAGCCTCGGAATCGGTACCTTCATCGGAGCTATTCCGGGTGCCGGCGCGTCTATCGCAGTGTTTCTCAGTTACCAGCGGGCGCAACGGCGCAGAGCGCCGGCGGTTGAGGGGGGCGAAGCTCCTCAACTGGGTTCGGGAGCGCTGGAAGGCGTTGTCGCGCCTGAGGTTGCCAATAATGCCTGCAAAGGCGGCGCGCTGATACCCGCCCTTTCACTGGGTATTCCCGGGGACGCAGCAACTGCGGTCTTGCTCGGGGCGCTACTTATTCAGGGTGTCGTGCCCGGCCCTACGCTGTTTATCGATGAGTTGCCGTTGGTTTACGCTATTCTTGGATCGCTGCTGCTCGCTAACGTGTTTATGGTTATCTTCCAATTGGCGGGCATCAGTGTCTTTCCCAAGGTATTGACGACGCCGGTCCCAATACTCCTGCCGTTGATACTCGTCTTCTCTTTGCTGGGGTCCTATGCAGTAGAGGGCCGGGCAATAATGGCTGCGAGCTTCAATATGGGCGTGGCTTTGGTGCTTGGAATAATCGGCTATTTCCTCAAGAAGAACGACTATCCCATAGCCCCGATCGTGCTGGGCTTGATACTCGGTGATATGCTCGAGCAGAATTTCCGGCGCGCGATGCGTCTGGCGCGCGGGGACTACACGGTGTTCCTCCGTAGCCCGATAGCGCTTGCGTTCCTCGTTCTGGCAGTCGTCTCGGTCGCATATGCTTTGTGGAGCTCGAGGCGGCACTCCGACGATTCCGACACAACTCACGGCGAGGCGGACGATTGAGACTGGCGTTCTTCGGCGTTTCCGGACCGGTAGCTGCAGCGGACGACTCACATGTGAGCTTTCTCGTGGAACTGTCCGGCTCACAGGTGCTGGTCGATTGCTCGGGCACGCCGTCTGCATCGCTTGCAGCTGTCGGCAGCTCGCTCGGTGCAATCGACATAGTTGTTCTCACTCACGCTCACACCGACCATCTCTATGCGTTTCCGTCCTTGATTCATGCGGCCTGGGTCGACGGCCGGCAAGAGCCCTTGCGAATAGTCTCCAATTCTTCTACTCGGCAACGGGCCGAGCAGTTGCTGGACGCGTTTGGGTTGCGAGAGAAGAAAGGAATGTTTCGCCTGGAGTGGCTCACCTCCGATGAGGGTGAGCTTGCCGTGCCGCCGGGCGTCGAGCAGGTGGGAGGCCTGCTCAGGTGGTTTCCGGTTGAGCACGGCGTCCCGACGCTGGGAATTCACCTTGAGGACAGCGTGCACCGTGTCGTCTACGGTTGTGATACTGCGCCGATTGAGCGTGTAAGAACAGAAGCCCGGCAGTGTTCCATGCTGATCCATGAGTGTTCGGGCGCGGATCGGGACCGGCAGGAACTACTCGCCAAGGGGCACACTAGCGCGAGACAGGCTGGCGAGCTTGCCCGGTCTGCCGGTGTGGCGGAACTGGTATTGGTACACTTGCCGCCGCGTGGGCGAGCGGGGCTTCGCGAGGAAGCGGCTCGAGCGTTTGAAGGGCGGGTGACAATTCCGGAGCCGTGTCAATGGGTCAGCCCTGCCTCGAGCAAGGACGGCTAAACCTCAAAACAAGAGCCTCAGCTCACACATACACCACATGGCTGAGCAGAGCGTTCTCGATCCGGAGGTAGACGCGAAAAGCTGGTGGTTCGGAAACGAAGTTCAGGTCTGCCTCGAGCCACCGGTCGAAGCTGAACTGGTGGAAGACACTGGGACAGATGTGCAGCGCGGCACCGGCCCAAATCGTGCTGACCGAGCGGTGCACATGGCCGCATAGAAGGTGAGTTTCAGCCGGAAAGCGCTGCAGCAGGCGATGTAGCGCTGCGCTGTGGTATAGACGTGTGTCGTCGACGACCGGATGTCCGGTAGCTACCGGCGGGTGGTGCAAAAACACCACCCGTGGAACGGTCGTGGACTCGTGGAGAACTGCTTCCAGCCACGATAACCGGTCCCGGCACAACTGCCCGTGGTCCGAACCTGGTTTTAGCGTATCCAACCCGATGAAGAGGAAGCCGCTATGGGAGAACGTGTATTGAATGTACGGTTCACGGTCGGCGTCCCTGACCGGGCAGGCACCGTCGGGGAATGCTTCGAGGAGAAGACGGCGATCGTCGTGATTGCCCGGAACCACGAAGTAGGGAACCTGTAATTCGTCCAGAATTCGCCGCGCTCGGTGGTAACTATCGGTGTTTGCACGTTCCACAACATCTCCGGTGATGAGTACCAACTCCGGACGGGGGTCGAGTCGGTTCAACGCCGCCACACACGCCACCGCGTGTGCAACGGGGCCATCATCGTTAGAGAACGTATCATCCGCTGTCAGGTGCAAATCCGATATCTGTGCAAAAACCATGTGTGTTCTTCTGTCTGTGTTACCTTAGTGTGGTTCATTTCCGGCAACGAGCCCTTTGACGTAATACTTGTGCAGCGTGATGAACACAATGACCGGTATGACCATTACCAGAATGCTGGCCGAGCTCAGCAGGCTCCAATCGACTACCTCCGCCCCACGCAAAGCGGGGACCATTTGAACCGCCGTCCAGTTCCGCGGGGAGGTGGGTTGAAGGAATATCAACGGCCAAATGAAGGTGTTCCACGCACTGACGAACTGCAGGACCGCCAGCGAGATCAACGCCGGAACGCAGAGAGGTACCATAACCCGCGTCACAATTGTTCCATAGGATGCTCCGTCGATAATTGCTACCTCATCGAAGACTGTCGGTACGCGGTTGAAGTAATTGAGCATAAAAACGGTGATCCAGGGCACCGCCCGCGCAGAGTTCACGAGCACAACGGCCGTTTGGGTTCCACCGAGACCGATGTCGTTAAAGGTGTTGAATAGCGGGATTATCAATGCCTCGGAAGGCATCACGATAAATAGAATCAGAATGCCCATGAACGCGGTCGTGTACCGTGGTCGATAGCGCGAGAGGACGTACCCTGCCAGGAAAGCCACAGCTATCGGGATGACGGTACTCGGAACGGTTATAATCAGCGAGTTGATGAGCCCGTGATAAATCGGTGCACTGCGGAACGTCAACGCTCGCCAGTAACTGCTCAGATCCAACGTCACACCGTCTGCAATCATCCACCAACCGCGGACAATCTCTTCGAACGGGCGCAGTGAGGCCGCCAGAAGGCCTATCAAAGGCACTATCCAGATCACGGCGAGGGTCCAGGTCAAGACTGTTGCCGGAACCGAACGTTTTCTCATCTTCATTGGCCTCCGAACCTAGTCTTTGTGGCTGCGAAGCAGCATCAGCACGCTGAGCGTCACACCAAGCAGAGTCAGAATGGCGGCGATTGCCAGCCCTTGGCCGATCCGCAGCTGATAGAAGGACTTGGAATAGAGCAGTATTCCGAGAACCGAAGAACTTTGGCCGGGCCCGCCGAGCGTCGCGGAGTATACTAGGTCAAAGACCTTAAGCGACCAGATGGTCATCAATATGCCTGCTGTGCGGTGGCTCGTGCGGAGCAGCGGCAGGGTAATGTGACGGAAGATCTGACCACGCGTGGCGCCATCGATTTCGGCTGCTTCGGCTACCGAGTCAGGGATTGTCTCGAGCCCGGCGCTGTAGATCAACATTGTGAGGCCGGAGAAGATCCAGATGCTGCCTGCTATCAGTATGAGCAGGACTAGGTTCGGGTTGTTCGTCCATGTCTGAACCAGGTGGTCATATCCCACAGTGCGAAGCAAGGCGTTAAAAAGGCCGGCTCGAGCATCGACGAGAAAATACACCACGATTCCCACCACGACCATTGGAACCGAGAGCGGGAGCAGAAACAAGACTTTGGCGATTTGCTTTCCGGGAAGGGTGCGGGTTAAGGCAGCGAAGGCCAACCCGATCACCATCGTGCTGGGCACGAACAGGATCGTCCAAATGATGCTGTGAATCAGTGCTCCGAAAGGTGGGCCAGTCTCAGGGAATCTCGACAAATTGCGAAAGTTGATGAAGCCCCGGTCACCGAAGAGTGCGCGGTAGTTCTCGAAGCCGACAAATCCCTCACGGGTGAACCCGTCCCATTCGAAAAAGCTGTGCACAATCGTGCTTAACGCCGGATAGAGCAATACGCCGCCCACGAGAACGAATGCGGGCAACAGCGAGAACAGACAGCGGTACTGGAGTCGCTTAGTCATACAGCTGAGTCACCTTCAATCAATTGCCGCCCAATCGGTTACCGCAGGGCACGGACGCGATGTGAACACGTCCGTGCGCGGCTGCTCACCTATTCCGTAAAACTACTAATTGCGAGCTGCAGCAGGTGCAACCTCAGAAAGGTTTTCAATCACTTCGTCGAGGCGTCCGGGCTCAGCCCACAGGAGTTTCAACTGGTCACGAAATGCTTCAAGAAACTCGCCACCAATGAAGTCGTCAAGGTCAGGTAGTAACTGAGTTTCTTCCACCAAAAACTGCTGATCGGCAATGTGCGCCGGGTAAGTCTCTTCGGAAACGTCTAGCCGGGCGGCCAGCTCGCCACGAACTTCTGCGAAGCGAGTCTGACCGTCCTGTGATTGTATCCACTTGACAAAGTTCTGAGCTTCTTCCAGGTTATCAGCGTACTTTGGAATGGCGGCATACGTTATGGCCGCTGTCACACCTTCCGTGCCCGGAAACGGGAAGAAGCCGATTTCCTCGGGACTGTCCGCGAACCCGCCGTGGTGAATGGTATTGTGATTCCAGTAGATGCCATAGGTTTCGTTCCACAGTTCTTCGGCCTGGGTTTGCCACTCGCGGGCTTCGCTGAAGTACCCTTCATCGATTAATCGGGCGACCTCTTCCATCACCTCCACAACCTCGGGGTCGGTGAAGTTCATCGTCCCGTCGATTAGCCCTTGGAACACCTCTGCGCCGGCCAGACCAAGAATGAAACCCTCGGTGACATCGGTTAGCGGCCAGCCGTCGCCGTTGCCGCTTCCGATTGGATGCTCAATGCCGGGAATCTCTCGTATTTCGTCGAGAAGTGCTAGGAATTCATCATAGGTTTGCGGTTCCTCGAGCCCATGTTGCTCGAAAAAGGACTGCTTATAGAAAAACCCTGGTTTCAGTGCGATTCGATATGGGACGGCGTAGATGCTCCCATCGACGCGAACGTGATCTATCACGGCTTGGGAGAACTGATCTTCATCGATCAGATCATCCAAAGCCAGAAGATGTCCTTCGCGTGCAAATCGTTCATGAAGCTCGATCCAAGGATGGGCGAGAATGTCCGTGGCAGACTGTCCAGCTTCAAAGCCTAACGGAATGGTAGAGCGAAACTCTTCTTCGCCCGCCGATCGAAAAGAAACCTCCACACCCGAGTGTTCAGTGTAGAACCGACTCCACTCCTGAAGGTCTTCGAGGTCATCACCGCCCCATTGAGTGCTGACGGTGACCTCTTCTTCCGGAACCCCGCGCGCATAGATCTCGGTAGGAACCAGGAAGAGCAGGAGAGCCGCTCCGACTAGCAATCCCGGCCAACGCAAGTGGTTCAAAACACGCATAGCCAACCTCCTCACAGCGCCTTGTGAAATGTGCTCCAGACAGCAAGGGTTTGACGCGTTGAAGGCTCAGCACAGGTTGGTAGCGTCGGTAAACGCCCCGCGGTATCTGGTTGCTCGTAATTATCTCCCTGTAGTCATGCTGGGTCAATCCAAAATGAGAACAATTTGCTGCACTCTGTGGCCGATAGAATGAACATAAGGCAATAACATTAGGTAGAACAATGATTTAAATTTCCAAAGTATTGCAAGCGGTTGCAAAATATGATATGATTTTGTAAGCATAATTGTGGAACAAAGCTTGGTAGCTAGTGGCTGTAGGAAGCGTACCCGATGAATGAGAATGCCAATGCAGGAAAGCGAGTAACATTGGACGATGTAGCACGAGAGGCCGGGGTTTCGCGCTCCACGGCGTCACGCGCGCTGAATAGAGATCCCGTTGTCAATCAAGAGACGGCACAGAGAGTCGCCGCATCGGCTGAGCGATTGCAGTACCTCCCGAATGTCAGTGCGCGCGCCCTGTCGGGTGGGCTATCCGACTTGGTCTGTATGGTGGTGCCAAGCTTCTCCCAAACCAGATTGGCGGTCGACTATTATGCGAGGTTGATTTCCGGTGTGGAAGAAACTGCCAACGCGTTCGGCGTGCACGTGATCATCAAGAACAAGACCGAGAGCGACAGCATCTCCGATCTAATAGAAACACGGCGTGCTCTCGGCTTTATAGTTCGTATCGGCCACAACCAGCGCGAGGAGCTGAAACTCATCAGGCATCTCAAGCGCCAAAAGACGCCCTTTATCCTCATTGGGCACGCACGCGAGAAATGGATGGAAGAGCTGTCGGTAATGATCGATAGCGTGGGGGGCGCCAGGAGAGTGGCGCATCACCTGGCTGACCGGGGGTTTTCTCGGCTTCTGTTTATCTCAGGCCCCCCGCGAAATATGGAATCCCGGGATCGCCATTATGGTTTTCGCCTTGGGCTGCACGAGAAGGGCTATACCGATTCGGCAATAGCTTACGCGCAAGGTGACTACACACCACAGTCCGGATTTCAGGCCGCACAGGAGCACCTGCAAAATGAACGGATCGATGCTGTCTTCGCCTGTAACGACCATATGGCCCTAGGCGTGCTCACGTTCTGTGCATCACGCGGCATACGGGTGCCTGAGGACGTTGCGGTAGTCGGCTTCGACGACGAGGATTACGCCGCCTACACATGGCCGTCGCTAACGACCGTGCGTCAGCCGATCTACGAGCTCGGGGAGCAGGCAGTTCGTCAGTTGGCCACCTATTGGCATGGGCGAGCAATCAGACGAAGCGGTATCATCCTCTCGCCGACTCTAATCGTGCGACAGTCTACGGCAGGTGGCGGTACACACTCGGGCTCCGTTAGCCAAACGGATCCTTCCAGTCCTGATTCGGTGCAAGGCTATTGAGAGGATTGCCGTCGTATTGCTCGCTGTAACGCTACGAGGAAACCGGCCGCCGCAAGGAAACATTGGCGGCAGCGCCCGAGATTCACATCCGGCGGGAAGATATCGACAACTGGCTAGAAGAGCGGCAGCGCGTGCGTGGCGGCGCGGCGAGCCGTCAGAGCGCGGTGAGTTGCCAGAGCGCGACGCGACCCCTGGAGTGGCGGTGAGAAAAAAAGAGCCCGCCGAGATTGTGCCCGGCGGGCTTGTGGGAAATGTTAGGCTATAGCTTCCACTTAGAAGTCGTTCTCCATTTCCTCTTCCATCATGGGGTCTTCTTCGAGCATCTCTTCATCGATGGGCTCACAAGCGGCAAAAACAAGAGCGAGTGCTGAAACGATAAGACCAAGTGTAAGTAACTTCTTCATGACTCTTCCCTCCTTGAAAGCCTGAGCTCCTCTCAAGCGTTCACTCTAAGGATACACGAGACAGGTGTAGACAAGGTCAGGGTATCGTCGGTGTTCTGCAAAGATTTCCGGCGACCTGGAGACGGCGGGTTGTTGTGTTCGTACCGCTCATCGTGGTACTCATGGGAAGCTGCTTAGTACAAATGCGGAGAACGAAGGTGAGGAGGGGAAGGGGTGAAAGAAACGGTGATCTCGGTTGTTTTGGCGGGCCCGGGGGATCTTGTGGTGCGGGAGATCCCAGTTCCAACAGTGGAGGGGCCGTCCCACCGGGTGCGCATGCGGGCGTGCGGGATCTGTGGGAGCGACCTGCGCTATCTTGCGGGCGAGAATCCATGGAGCCTGCATACGCTCGGGAAGGAAATCCCCTCGCCACCCAATATGGTGCTCGGACATGAAGTCGCCGGGATTACCGAGCTTGACGGACGAGAATGCCGCGTTGCCGTTCTTGCCTATCGGGGTTGCGGTAGATGCCGGGAGTGTCGGCGCGGCCGGGAGAACCTGTGCGCAGCAACACAGCATCTCGGCCACGGGGCAGGCTGGGACGCTATGGAGTACTATCCGGGTGGAATGGCAGAGGAGTTCGAAGTGTGGGACGGTTTTGCCTATGAGATCCCGGACTCAGTAACATTCGAACAAGCTACGTTTCTCGACGGCCTGGCGGTGGCGATTCACGTGTGCGACCGGGCCGGTGTGGAGCTTGACAGCCGGGTCGCAGTTATTGGATTGGGGCCGATCGGCATGTTGGTGGCGCAGGTGGCTCGCGATCGCGGTGCCGAGATCGTTACCGCGTGTGACACTACCGAACTGCCGGTTGAGCTCGCTCGGGAGCACGGCTTTGAATCGACCTACGTTTGCACAGGGACAGCGCTGTTCGGCACCAGGGGGATAAACGGGGCGGAGTACGACGCTGTCGTGGATACCGTCGGTGACGGTGCAGCAGTCGAGGCCGGTCTATCGGCGCTCGCGCCCGGCGGCCGGGTGGTGCTGGTTGCGGCGCATGAGGGAACCCTGAACTACGACGCAACACGCATCTGCTCGGAACGTTACGTCACCACCTCGGCGAACAATCTTTATGCCGATTTCCCGCGGGCGATCGAGCTCCTGGGTTCCGGCCGAGTGGCAGTTTCGTCGTTGATTACTCATCGGTTTTCTCTTGGAGATGCCGTCCGGGCGTTCGAGACCATGAAGAACAAGGAAGCGAACCGCGCTTACAAGATTGTGCTCGAGCCGTAGGCGGAAACGGAATTCTGCCGCCTCGATCAAGCCCGACGAGTACCGATCATGGAGGCCGAGCTTCACAAAAGCCGACTGCTTCACCCGAAGAGGCGAAGCACGGTCATCATAGTGGCAAGCACGACGAAGAATGTGGTGTTGAGTGCGACGAGCATGGAGAACCGCTTGTTCATATCCTCGAAACGCTTATCGACAGATTCGAAGCGTTTATCGACAGATTCGAAGCGCTTGTCCATATGATGTGTCAGGTCCTCGAAGCGCTTGTCCATAGCTTCAAAGCGCTTGTCCATAGCTTCAAAGCGCTTGTCCATAGCTTCGAACCGTTTGTCGGTAGCTGCGAACCGTTCGTCCATGCGCGCGAACCCTTGCTCCATCCGCTCCGCAATCAGCCTTACTTCACCGCGAAGCTCGCCGATCTCGCGACTCACGGACCGTTCGCTATGCTCATACTCCTTGCGGCCGACAACGCTTTCAACGAGCATAGTGACGCAGCGGTGAAGAGCGCTGCGGTCTTTGACCTCCACCGCGCTCTCAAGCTCACGTTCGAGAATCTCAATCATGTCGCTCATCGCAATCTCCATGGCCACTCATAGTATACACCGCGCTATGTGGAGCGGCTACATATAGCGGCTACATATAAAGACAACTGGTGCGAGCTGCACAATGATTGCCTTTAGGGAGATCGGTGCGGATAACGTTCCCCGCGTTCATAAACAAAGCGAAACCCGTTCACACTGGATTCATGAAGCTTTGGTAGATTCCTCATAGTCAGAAACAAACATGGTGAGGCGAGCTCACCACGGGAGGATATACAATGCAGTACGCGAATCGAACGAATCCAAATGTCATCAAGATAGTGGCAATTGCCGTTGCGCTGATCGCAATGACCTCGGTTGCCGCACTCGCTCAGGGAAGAGGCGAGGCTCCACAACGGCGGGGCTACGAGCGCGAAGATACCCGTGAGTTCAGGGGCGAATATCGTGAGTACGGTGAGTACGGCCGGACAGAACAGGACGGCCGTAGACGGGGACCCGGTCACAGCAGGAGGGACCGAGGCTGGGACGATAACCCACATCACGGATGGGGTGGCGGTCCCCACCACGGCCGGGGTTATGGCCCGCACCGCGGCTGGGACGGGCGTTTCGATGATCGCTTTGACGAGCTTAGCGAACAGGAGAGAATCTCGACTGAAACGGCCCAGCAGAGGTTGGAGCAGGCCGTCGAAGAGTTTGGAGACGGGCGTTACGAGATTGTCGAGATCATGGAGTTTGAGAACGACTTCTACGCCCAGGTGCGTGAGCGAGGTTCAGACACGAACGCGTTCGAACTGCTCGTTGATGCTTATACCGGGCGCGTATTCCCGGAGCCCGGGCCCAACATGATGTGGAACACTGAGTACGGGCACATGGGCCGGGGTCGGTCCTCGTGGGGGCCGGAGATCGACAGCGAGCGCGCCGAGGAAATCGCGAGGGATTATGTCGCCCAGTACTCGCGAAGAGCCGCGGTTGGCGATACCAAAGTGTTTCCCGGCTACTACACCATGCACGTGTTCGATGACGGCGAGATCGTCGGGATGCTAAGCGTAAACGCGCGTAGCGGCCGGGTGTGGTACCACGACTGGCACGGCG
>PUNW01000407.1 GCA_003552665.1 Spirochaetaceae bacterium
GACCTATGAGCAGGAGTTCCTTTAGGTGGTATAGTGTCTTTAGCCATTCTAATAGGAGCTGTTTTATCGTCAAGAAACCCTCTAGGTATTAGAGTTTCTCCTCGCTTATGAGCCTGCTCATGCAATTTCATCATCTTGTTGTAATTATTGAGATAGGCCTTATCAACCAGTTTAACTACCCTGTCAGATGAAAAAGAGTAGACATTAAATCCTCTTGGCAACGAACCGACTTCTAATCCGTGGTTTTTTCTCAGAACAGCAGAATCGAGCTGTTTAACTTCCCAAGGCACTCTCTTTTGTCTGCCATAAGGCTGAGATTCAACCGTATGCCTATGCCATTGTCTAGCTCTTGTATGGTGAGCTACATTAACTATCTGACCTGTAGCAGGATTAACATACGTCATAGGTCGCTTTGACGAAGAAGCAGGAACAAACCCATTATTCGTCATGTATGTGTGTATTTGATTATGTTTTGCAGGCGGTACAGCTCTTTCAGCTCGTAACGCTTCGTCTCTAAGATTAGACTGTTTAAGTGCCCTACTTGCAATCATAGGCATCATAGTCATAGTACCACCGATAGCGGCGGATGTAATCAGTTGTTCCTTAGAAGGAAGCGTGCCAGGTTCCATCACTTGATGTCCTGCCGTAGCACCCGCTGTACCCGCTATTGCACCTGACGTAAGTCGTGAAATCCCTTCCACATAAGCACTATCTCTAATTCCAGCAGGAGCATTTTTAAACAACCTCATAGCACCACTATGTAGTAGCCTTCCTCCGTGTCCCATTACACCCATAAAAATCATAGTAGATAATGCGGACTTACCTATTTCAGTTGCCGTACCTCTCTCAGCACCTGTTTGAGTACCCGAGAAAATACCACCCGCAATTATATTAGCAACTGCTTTAGGCAATCGAGTCATCCTGCCAAAGTTAGCAATGACACCTATACCTTTAACGAATGACAAGATTTCTCCTGCCATTGCTCCTGTCTTCTCAGGAATAGAAAGTTCATCTTCTCTGAAATCTCTTGTTCCTGTAGGGTCAATAAAATATTCTTTAACTTCTGTTCTAGTTATACGTGGAGCATCTTCCACAGCACCTATATTCTCTAATCCACTTGCAATTAAATTATAGCCCCAAACAGCAGGAGCCGTAACATTTGCTATTACAGTGGCAGTCACAGCATCCAAAGGTCGGCCTAAATATTTATCAAATGCATCAAATGTCTTATGCATCCAATTATCTTCTCTATCTGCCCAATTAAGAAACCTCTCCCACATTCCGTCAGGAGATTGTTCTGCTTCATAAACATCTTGTGGCTCTCGTATTTCAGCCACCTCAGGTTCTTCTTGTAACTGGTCGTAATAATCTAATACACGCTCAACGTATTCTTGCGTTTCTGGGAAAGGAGGCACACCGTTATACCTCTCTACATTTGAAGGCCCTGCATTATAGGCCGCCAATGCAAGCGTTAAATCGCCGTCAAAACGTTCCAACATCTTTTGGATATACCTAGTACCCCCTTGTATATTTTGCTCCTTATCTCGAGGGTCTACCCCTAATTCTTCTGCCGTATCAGGCATTAACTGCATATACCCAATAGCCCCTTCTGAAGAATCCTCACCCATTGTAAATTTCGGGTAGGACTCTTGGGCTATAATTGCTAATATCAGATTGGGGTCAACAGCATACTCGTCTCCGTATCTCCTAGCTTTTTCTTCAATGCTGAGAGGCACTTTAATATCGTAGGTGATACTGGGGTCTCTGCCATCAGGAACTTCTATATAACGTGGTTCCAACATCCTAGGACCAGTAAAATCGTCAGTATCAACAACGGGACTCTCTATAACGGTCCCATCAGGTCTTCTTAGCTCAGGATACATAGGTTCAAAATGTTCTAATCGCCCTCTTTCATCAGGCTTAGGAGTTTTCGCAGGCTTGACATCAGGCTCGTGTGAAGGCCCTGGTTTAAGAGTGGGGCCATAATCTGGTATGTCAGGTATCGAAGGTTTTAAATCACGAGGGCCTAAATCTGGTGGCTCTACTCTTTTCCTCTTCTCATCAGTACCTGGCTTAAAAGTTATAGGAGATTCATAATCTGGTATCTTCGGACGCATAGGTTTAAAATCTTCAATAGGTTTTCTAGTAGTATCAGGCCTAGGCGTTTCTGTAGGCCTAACATCAGGCTCCCGTGAAGGCCCTGGTCTAGGAGTGGGGCCATAGGCCTCCTCTTCATCCCTAGTAAACCTATCCCTAATAAATCCTAACGCCCTAGATATTCTGCCAGGTTCTTCTTCCTCAGGCGGTCTATAATCGGGTATCTGAGGATACATAGGCTCGTGCCAACGTCTAATAGTACGTAGCTCAGGTTCAGGCTGTTTCATTCTAGGCCTTCTAGCCTCTAAAAGGAAACGCACTTCATCTTGTGTATAGAATTTTCTATCTGAAGCTTTTAAAGGACTTTCTCCTTTTCTAGCATCTCTTAATCTTTCCTCTATCTCTTTCTGTGTCAAGTACCTTTTTCTGTCACTCACAAATTACACCCCTCTCGTGTATCAAATATCTCTATCTATCTCCTCGTTGTGGTGGTGGAGGCGTTGGCGTTGGTTGTGCCCCAGTAAATTCAAGTTCAGGCTTCCACTTCTCACGCATTGCTGTTATCCACTCATTGTAGTGCTTGCTACCCATAGCCAATTTGTAATTCTCGTAATACTTACCGCCTTGTAGCATATTTTGTACTCGTTCTTCAGGTCTGTCCTGTGTTCTTTCTATGACATCTACATATGCAGAATGTTGTAGCCTCTCGATTACTTCTTCAGCTTGGTCTACGTCAAGATTAAGAACATTTATCAAGTAGTCCATATTATTTTGAGCCCAAAAAGAAGCTTCAGGATATGCTGTGGTTCCATCAGCACGTTTAGTCATTTCCAGTATTGCTGTGTATGCCTGTCTTGGTGCGGTTTTCATGCCCTTGAGTTGTTCCTCCTCATCCTTTCTGGCTTGTGCAGCGGTTCTTGCCCTAGACTCTGCCGCTGATGCCTCAGATGCTTCAATATTCGAAACCAATTGTCTCATTTGTAATTGCATCAGCTCATCTGCATATTGTGCTTCAGTAGACAATATAGCATTTTCATATTCTCCACGTTCTATCATCTGTCTTATTTGAGTCGGCATGTATTCTAATTCGAGTTGTTTAATTTGTGCATCTATTTCCGCAGACCGTTGCTGAGCCCTTTCTCTTTCGTATGTAGCCGCTCTTTCCGCAATTGCAGCGGAGCTCAAGCCATACGCACGACCATATTCATGTAGTAGAGAAGGGTCTCTTAATACCTTATTAGCTCTAAGTGCTTCAAGCATTGGTATCAATGGGTCTTCAGGATTCTGCTCTCGTCTTTTATTTATCTCATGTGCAAAATCATCACCATAAGCCCATTCTAAATCTCTCATTAATTCAGGGTCCATACTCTGTGCAACTTGCGTATGTTCTCTTAGTTCAGGTGTTAATGCTATTCCATACTGCTGTATTTCATAGTTCTGCATGTCCATAAACTCTCTATAGCTTATATCTTCTAGCTGTGCTTTTTGTGCAAGCATCTGATAGTTGTGTTGAATTTCATCCATATGCCTACCATAAGCCATTTGTTCATACTCAGGTATTAAATCCTGTGAAGCCTGTTGCATACGTACTTGAGTAGCACTACCAGGAGCTAGCCCATGTTCGGCTAAGTGTCGCATAACACCTTCCTTAGCCTGTTCTTGTGCCCTCTGCAACATCTGGTCTTGGTGGGGGTCATAATCAAAAGGTTTGTCCATAGCACCCATTCTTTGACCGATAGCTTCATCGGTTAGAAATTGTCTATCGTATTCGTAAGGCAACTGACCTTTTGTCATATCGGTTTGCCCGACATCCCTCGTCATCATACCGTATAGTTTATCTTTATCAGTAATATAATGTTGCCCGCCTTCAAAGTGGCCTACACCTAATTTATCTCCTTTTCCTTGAGTAAATGTATGAGCAAGACCAGTTTGAGGATTTGTCATTGTTATATTGCCTGAAGTAAAAGGTTTCCCTCTATCATCCTTCGCCTGTGTTTGTTGGTAATCTACTTCCCAACCTTGTCCTGCCATATAATCTCTTAACCCTATCTTCTTCTTGTCTGGCATTTAATCACCCCTCTACTATTATTCTACTTCTATATTAATTACTGGTTCTTCTGAAAAGAACGTGGCCTGTTGTTCTGCCTCTGGCACTTCCTCAGGTGGAGCGTAATAGGTATCTATTGTAGTATCTGGTTCTTCTGAAAAGAACGTAGC
>PUNW01000370.1 GCA_003552665.1 Spirochaetaceae bacterium
CGCATTGGTTTTGATAGTTGTTGGGGCCGTATCGTTTCAAATCCCGTATTTGCTCGGCCAGGGTTGGGGGCTTCTGCAGGACCTACTGAATCGGCGGCCGGTAGAGCAGGTGCGCCGGGATTCGTATACCGATACCGAGACATTGGTCTTTCTTGACCGGGTTGAGGCCATTCTCGAGTTTGCCCATGGTTATATCGGGCTCGCTGACCCCGGAAGCTACCGGCACGTTGTGCAGACCGACCGGAGCGCGCTGGCCTACGTGGTCTCGGCGAGCCGCGAGTTTGAGTTCCACCATTACCGCTGGCGCTACCCGTTTTTCGGCAGCATGCCGTATCGCGGCTACTTCAACCGCGACGCCGCCGACCGTGAGGCACGGCGGCTCCGGCAACGCGGCTACGACACTCTGGTGCGCGGAATCTCGGCCTTCAGCACGCTCGGCTACCTGCCGGATCCACTGTATCCCTTCATGGCGCGCTTTCCGGTACATCGCATTGCGAACACCATCATCCACGAGCTTGCGCACGCCACGCTCTGGCTGACCGATCAGGACCACTTCAACGAGCAGTTCGCAACCTTCGTGGGCGACGAAGGCTCGCGGCTGTTCGTTGCCCGGCGCTATGGGAAGGATTCCCCGGAGTACGCCCTGATCCAGCAGTCGGCACAGGACCGTTATCAGTTTCGCAGCGAAATGGTAGTCCTGCGCGACCAGCTTCGCGATCTCTACGCACAGGATCTGCCGGAGGATATCATGCGTGCCCGCAAGCGACAGATTATCGAGGGTTACCAGCTCGAGTTCGCCGCACGCTATGATGAGTACTACCGCACCGAAGCCTATCGGCATTTCAGCGTTCAACCGGTGAATAACGCCTATCTGATCCTGTTCCAGCTCTACGCCGACGACATCGATATCTTCTACGATGTGTACCGCAGCTTCGATGAAGATTTTGCCGAAACGGTGCGCTTCTTCGTTGAGTTCGACGGAACCGATCGTGACCCCTACGAGCTCATGCAGGAGCACCTGCTTCGCGATGCGCTCGAACAACGGCTCAAGCAGCGAATCGCCTTCTCAGAGACTGAAGTCGCACACCAGCGGGAAATGATCGGATGGATAGCGCCCCTCGTGCGAACGGGTGTCGAGGAGTATTTGGCCGGCAGCTAACCTGTTGTCGAGCAGGATCCAGTCGATCCGCTTGGCGTCCGGGAGCTCACCCCAAAAGGCATGGTACGATCCGGACTCCGGTTTCCGCCGGCGCGTCCACGGATCGTACAGGTGGGGCAGGCGCGCTGTGATCTTGTGGCGTACGGGGCTATCGGGAGCGTCGTTGAAGTCGCCGGCGAGCACCACCGGAAGCCCCTGCGAGTTGAGGGCGCTTAGCTCGTTCGCTGCTACTCGCGCTTGCGCAATACGGGTATCGCGCGCTTCGTGGTCGAGATGAAGATTCGCGATCATCAGCGGACCAATCGCATCCCGGCAGGTTAGCTCGCACCAGGTCATCAGACGCGGGAATGCGCTTCCAAACGAGACGCTCCCTTCAACATACGGAGTCTCGGACAGCCATACATCCCCGCTGCGGCGCACACGCAGGCCGTAGGAGTCCGGGCGCGCGAAGATGCACGGATACATTCGCTCCTCGATCCATTCACGGTGGTCGTCGAGCAGCCGCAAGCCGTCGAGGCATTCCTCGAGCTCGAGCAGTTGCCGGTGCCAGCCCTCCTGGGTTAGCACGAGATCAGGTGTATACGAGTTGAGCACCTGCGCCAGCACCGGCAGGCGCTCCCGCCATCGATGCTCCCCATCGGCGGGGTTGTCGAAGCGAATGTTGATTGTAATGATCCGCACCACCTATCTATACTATCCGCAGAGGGCATCGCAATCAACGCAGACCGCACGCACGAAATGCTTGACCACACCATGAACGTACCGTACCCTCAAGATCAAGCCTGACCCAAGGAGAGACACACAGGTGCTTGTAAACGCCGTTGCGCGTGTAGTCGCGGCCCTAAACTCCAATCGGCGTCCGGGAGAGATCGCGGCCGGCGTTAGCTGTGCCGTCCTGCTCGCACTCGTCCCGGCTGCCAACCTGATCTGGATTCTGCTGTTGGCAGCGCTCTTTTTCGTAAAGGTGAACCTCTCGGTAGCTCTGCTGACGCTGGCGGTGCTCACGCCGTTAGCGACCCTGGCCGATCCGCTGCTGGATGCGATCGGCTACCGCGTGTTGACGGCCGGGCCAATGCAGGAGCTGTTCATCGCCTGGTACAACGCGCCGATCGCTCCCCTCACCGGCTTCAATGACACGCTTGTCACCGGCGGGCTGTTGGCAGGGGCCGTATTGTGGCTGCCGGTATACTTCCCGGTGCGGGCATTCGTGCAGGTCTACCGCAACACCTTGCGGGCGCGGTTGGCAGAGCTCGCGCCGGTGCGGTGGTTTACGCGCCTCCCGCTGGTCCAACGGCTCACCGGTTGGCTGCGCTGGGCAAACGGCTTTTATCAGAGAGTGAGGTAGCTCCGCATGGCACGCAATCCGAGGCCGCCGCGCCTGTTTCCACCATCCATTCCGCGAACTACGTTCGAACGCAAGATTCTCGGCCGGGTGGCGGTGAACGAGGAACGTCGCTTCCTCGAGGGGCTGTATGCGTTCAACGCCGAGCGCGAGGCGTACGAACGCCCCGAAACGCTCGATTCCGAACAGATACGGCGGTTGAAGACGATTGCCGCGGCGGTACGGCACAACCGAGGGGTGCTGCAGCCGGCGAAGCTTGCCCTGCTCGGCATGATCGCGGCGGCGGTGGCGCTATTTGTACTGGTATTCGCTGACACGCTGATCGAGCGCGCCGCAACACGCGGCCTGGAATCGCTGTTTCAGGCCAGAGTTGATTTCGCCGATCTGCAGGTGCGGCCTCTGCAGCCCGGCTTCGGCTTTAGCTCCCTGCAGGTAGCCGATAGAAACAGACCCTATCGGAATCTCTTCGAGCTCGGACGGGCGGAGCTGAGGCTGGACTTGGCGCAGTTCCTACGTGGCAAGCTCGTAGTGCGCAATATCGAGGTACAGGAGATCCGCTGGAACACGCAGCGCGAGAGCTCCGGCGCGCTGCCCCCGGAGCGCCTGGCCGACCCGCATGAGCCGGAGGGCCCGAGCCTCGAGTTGCCCGACCTGCGTGAGCCGGCGTTCGAACGCTTCGCCGAGATCGACCCTGAAGCGTTCGTGCGCGCCCATTTCGAGCACCTCTCGACACCGGTGCACCTCAGCGAGCTGGCGGAGGAGCTCGAAGCGGCCGGAGAGCGCTACCGCTCCGAGATTCCGCGCCTGGAAGCCACCGCCCGTTCGGCTGCCGATCGCGCGCAGGAAGCGGCCGCATTGAGGCCGGCAGAGCTGCGGTCGGTGGATGCGATTCGTGACGCCTATCAGACCGCAGAGCGCGCCTACAGCGAAATCGACACCGCGGTTGCCGAGGTCCGTTCACTGCGCGATCAAATCGAACAGGACCTCGAGCGCTACCGGGCTGAGATGGAAGCGGTAGGCGATCTCGTAGCCGCCGACCTCAGCTATGTGCGTGCCCTCGTTCCCGAGATAGACCTGGCCGACCAGTCGGCAATCGCTGCGCTGGTTCTTCCTGAGCTCTACGAGCCGCTCCGCGACCGGTACCGCCAGATCAGGACGATCTGGGATGCAGTCGACCGGCTTCGGGCCCGCGAGCGCCCCAGCGACGCCGGCACGCGACGCACCGGACGCTCGATACTGTTCCCCGCCCGCGACTACCCTCGTGTGCTCCTGGAGCGGCTCTCATTTTCAATCGGAGCCCGTGAGGCCCGCAATCTGCACGAGTTGAGCGTGGAAGCGATCTCGAGTCAACCGGAGCTGGTCGAGAGCCCCAGCCGCGTGCAGCTCACCCGCCTCGACGGGCCGCGCACGGTCTCCGTTTCCGGTGTGCTCGATATGCGTAGGGAGGAAGCGACAGCAAACTCTCAGGACGAAGAGCCGCGGGAGCGCCTGCGGCTCGCGACGAGCCTCGAAGGTTTTGCGTTCGAGTTGGGCGGGCGCTCGGGGATTGTTTCGTTCGACCAAGCCGAAGGGAACTATGATCTCAGCGCCAGTCTCCAACTCGCGCGTTCAGGTTTTCCTACCGGAGAACTCCGGCTTGGTCTCGAGGAGCTGGAGCTTGAAGTGCCGGCCGATGACCGCATCGCCGCGCTGGCACGCGAAATCCTTTACTCGGTACCGCGGGTCACCGTTGACCTCGAGCTGCGCCCCGGAGGGGAGATTCGCGCCGGGAGCAATCTCGACGGACCGTTCCGGGACCAGCTCGCCGGCTA
>PUNW01000149.1 GCA_003552665.1 Spirochaetaceae bacterium
GCCGGATCTGATACACTTCGTATACGTTTTGGACCGTGATCTGGGAGACGAAGGTGCCTTTACGCGGGACGATTGAGACGAGCTCGTCGTTACGCAACTGCATCAACGACTCGCGTACCGGGGTGCGACTGGTGCCGAACTCGCGCGCGAACTCATCTTCGTGAATCGGCTCGCCGGGGGGGAGCTCGCAGTTGATAATCCGCTGCTTAAGGGTGGGATAGATCTGATTTGTATCGATGCTTCTGCGCCGAGTTTTTCCCTCGGCGGTACCGCCTGCCTTGTCACCCTTGCCCGCGTTCATTGCTTCTCCGCTGATATGCAACGTGTATATATGTGCCTGTTTCAAGTTTTAGTATGGGTACAAGAATACCTAATTGTCAAGCGGGCGACGAGCAAACCTCGCCTGCTCTGGGCGCACGACAATATCTGTGCAGCGTCAGGCCGCGTTTGCGGTCACGGTCAAAAGCTGGTACCATACCTCAAGGCAGCCCCGCCGACGCGACTGTGCCGGGTGCGATCAGCAAAGGAGTACCGAGTGCGAACAACTGATCAGGACCTTCCGGAGCTCATTGAGCTGGAGAAGTATGTTTCCAGTTTTCGTATCGAAGATGTCGAGGCTGAGACACTCCGAGAACTCCGCAAGCTGCAACTCTCCATAGAGGCCGGCAGCTCGATTGCGGTAGCAGTCGGCAGCCGCGGCATGGACAACCTTGCCGCGATAGTCAAAACCGTGATCGGTTTCGTGAAATCGCAGGGTGCTGACGCGTTTATTGTCCCGTCGATGGGCAGTCACGGTGGAGCCACGGCCGCCGGGCAGGAAGAGGTCCTGGCAGGCTATGGGATTACCGAGGAGCAGATCGGTGCTCCGATTCGGTCAAGCATGGACGTGGTGGAGCTTCCGAGTACGGACGTCGGCAACCGCGTGTTCATGGATCGCCTTGCCTATGAGTCGGACGGCGTTATTCTGATCAACCGCGTCAAGCCGCACACGGACTATCGTGGGTTTCCCGAAAGCGGGTTGCTGAAGATGGCGACTATCGGCCTCGGGAAGCATGCACAGGCGCTGGATATTCACGAACGGGGTGTTACGGGGCTCAAGAATTGCATTCTTCCGACGGCTCGGAACGTGTTTGCTACCGGCCGCATAATCGCCGGAGTGGCTACGGTGGAAGATGCTCACGACCGGACGATGATCGTTCGCGCTCTGCGCCCGGAAGAGTTTGAAGCTGAGGAAGAGCGGCTTCTGGCGGTGGCCGACGAGCACCTGGGCCGTATTCCGATCGACGAGGCAGATCTGCTGATCGTCGACGAGATGGGGAAGAATATCAGCGGGTCGGGGCTCGACCCCAACGTGATTGGCCGCATCAAGGTCCCAGGGCAGCCGGAGCCGGAGACCCCCCGCTTCTCGATGATCGTTGTAACCGACCTGACCGAGGCCTCTCACGGGAACGCGGTTGGCATGGGGCTCGCCGATGTGGTGACGCGACGTCTCGCCCGGAAGATTGATTACGCCGCCACGTACGAAAACGCCGTTACGGCCAGCTTCCTGGAACGCGGAAAGCTCCCGATCGTCGCCGATACCGACGAAGAAGCTGTGCGTATTGCGCTCCGGGGGGCGGCTGTTGTTGAGCGCGAGCGGGCACGCATCGTCCGCATCCGCAATACGCTTCAGCCGTACCGGCTGATGGTCACCCGGCCCGTGTACGACGAGCTGCGCCAACACGAGGATATCCGGATGGTGCGCGACTCTGTGCCGATGGTGCGCGACGGCACGTTGTGCCCGTGGAGCGGCAGGAGCGCGACGGGTAGCGCGTGAACTTGTAGCAATGGGGCCGTTTTTCGTCATTGCCGACGATCTCACCGGTGCGCTGGACACCGGCGTACGGCTGAGCCCACGGAGCACGAGTACGCTGGTGTTGCGCACCGGCTGTACCAGCGTAAGGGGGTTGCTCGACAACTGTGGCGCCTCCGGCAAGGCTCCGGACGTGGTTGTAATCGACACCGACACCAGGCACCTGCCTCCTGAACAAGCTGCCATGCGTGTCAACGCGGTGGTTCGTGACGCGATCGCGGCCACAGCCGGGGCGGGGGAGCATTCTCCGGCATTCTATAAGAAGACGGACTCTGTTCTGCGCGGCAATGTCGGCAGCGAAATAGCGGCATTATTGAAGGCATCGGGCGCCGATGTAGTTTTTTTCGTTCCGGCGCATCCGGAGCTGGGGCGGACCACCGTTGCCGGCACGCAGCTCATCGACGGAGTGCCGATAGCGGGTTCCGAGTTCGGGCATGACCAACGGAGCCCGGTCAGGCGAAGCTCAGTGGCGAAGATTATTGCCCAACAGACCGACACGCCTACCGAGGTGGTTCCGATTGAACGGGTGTACGCCGGAGACCGTATATCGCGTGAGCCGAACCGCATCATAGTCTGCGATGCCGAGACTGAGGGACACCTGCGCGTGGTCGGAAGCTGGATCGGACGGCAACAACTGTCCTACGAGCTCGCCGGGTGCGCAGGCTTTGCTACCGAGCTGCCGAACATATGGGGGCTCGGATCAGGCTCGCGGGGAAGAGCCGGGACGCCCGGAAGGGAGCGGTTTGGGGGAACCGGAACGCTCGTAGCAGAGCGGCGCGAAGCCATGGCGGGATTGTCGGACTCGGTAACGCGGGGCCTGCTCGCAATATCCGGAAGCCGGCACCCGCGGTCGCTCGAGCAGCTCCGTATCGCCGTGCGGTCTAACAGATATAGCCCATGGCGGACAAAAGAAACGCGTTTTAGCGTTGTCGGGGTTGACCCTGCCGGGGAAGTGAACGCCGCGTGGTTGGCGGCCGAGCCGCCGGCTGCGGAAGATATCTCCAGCCGGAGCGGTGCATCGCAGGCGCGCGATCCCGACAGCGTCGCGCAGCGTCTGGCTTCGGACGCTGTGCAGCAGATGCTGGCGCATCCGCCCGGCGCAGTGGCGATTTTCGGTGGCGACACGGCAAAGGCGGTGTTGGATGCGCTTGAAGTCCGGACCATTCGCCCGGTTCTCGAGATTGAGCCGGGAGTGGTGCTCTCGCTCATTGATTCGATCGTATTGCCTGAGACTCGCTGGCTCATCACAAAAGCCGGTGGTTTCGGGTCGGACGCTCTGCTGCTTGAGATACAGCGGGAGCTTGAGGAACTCATTAAGCGAGGTATTGAATGCGGATTGCGGTGACGATGGGGGATGCGGCAGGAGTAGGGCCTGAACTAGTGCTTCGTGCACACGAACAAGCAGTATTCGATGACGAAACCGTCGTAGTCGGCGACTACTCAGTGCTTGAGCGGTGCCGGCAAGCGCTTGGTCTTTCGGTGCAGTTGCAGCGGATTACCCGGAGCGAACTCGAGCGCCTGGGCGAGCAGGCGTTTTCCGGCGTGCAAGCCCGTGCAAGAGAGCAAAACAAAGAAAATACCCTTCTAGTCTGTGACCTCGCACTGCTTAACGGGACTGATGTCTCGGTAGGTGAGATCTCGGCGGCCAGTGGAGAGGCGGCGGCGCGATACGCAGAGCTCGCAACAAGCCTTGCGCTGGACGGCGTGGTCAGAGGCGTGGTTACGTGTCCCATAAACAAGGAGGCTACGCGGCTGGCGCTCCCCGGTTTTACCGGGCACACTGAGCTCATCGCCGACCTGTGCGGAAGCGCCAACGTATGCATGCTGTTGTGGTCGAGTAAGCTTGCTGTCTCGCATGTTAGCACGCACGTTTCGCTTGCTGAAGCAATTCAGCGAGTCACGCCGGAGCGGGTGCTCGCTGTTATACGCTTGACGCACAGCGCCCTTGCGCGTCTTGTATCGAACCCGCGTTTGGCCGTGTGTGGGCTCAATCCCCATGCCGGGGAGGGCGGTGCGTTTGGGAACGAAGACATTGAACGCATTGCCCCGGCAATCAAAGCAGCTAAAGACGAAGGAATGAGTGTGCAAGGACCGATCTCGGCGGACACCGTCTTCTACCGCGCAGTGAGCGGTGAGTTCGACGCCGTTGTGTGTATGTACCACGATCAAGGGCACATTCCGATGAAAACGCTCGATTTTCACGGCGGCGTCAATGTGACCTTGGGACTTCCGATAATCCGCACGTCGGTGGACCATGGCACGGCATTCGACATCGCTTGGAAAGGGATCGCCTCCACCGTAAGCCTGAGCGAAGCATACAAGCTGGCCTCTCGCTTGGCAGGCTGAGTAAATGCGGCGGCATCGACTGTCCGCGCGCGTCTGTTTGAATGCGATTGCCTGACGGCGTGGGGCGGCCTGACA
>PUNW01000343.1 GCA_003552665.1 Spirochaetaceae bacterium
CGAACAGCACGATGTCCGGCCGCCGCGTCCGCCTGTTCTCGGAGACGGTGAACTGGTTCACGGCGAGCCAATCGTTGTTGTCCGGGTTCTCGAAGTCGATGACGCTCACCTGTGCTCCGCGGATCGCGCCATCATCGCCGCGGTATTCCACCGTGACCCCGTCGACCAGCATCCGATGGAAGCCACGGTTCCTCGACTCCAGCGTTGCCCCCTCGAGCCGCGTGAGCTTGCGGAACGCGTCTTCCAGCGCCTCGGGAGGCAGCGTGGGGTTCAACTGCGCCAGCGCATCGCGCAGCCGGTGCTCTAGAGCAACCTGGCTGTAGTCGGTCCGCTCAGCCCCCAGCGCGTCCGGAGCGATGTCCGGGCCGTGGGCGACGTTCCAGCCGATGCCCTGGATCCAGCCGAGGGCAGCGTCTTCAACGACGGATTCGGTGAAACCGTCCGTCATAGCCCACTCACCCGAAAGTTCGCCGACGGCGAATAACCGACATTCGACCTATCGGGCCATCGTGGCCCGATCCATGGCCCGATGCCCCGCACGGGAAGCTTCCTGGATCGACATCGGGCCATGACGGCCCTGTCAGCGGCCGGCTTCGTCATGATGGGCGCACCACTTCATAAAAAGTCGAGGGGCCTGCCCCCTTTCGCCGCAAGAGGCCCAGCTTCACGAGCTTGCCGATGTGGTTCTTGGCGGTGCGATTCGCAATGCCCATGACCTCCTCATACTCTGCCGTGGTGACTCGATCCTTGGTCGAGAACCACTCCCAGCCGGCCAGTTCCGCTTTGGTAAGTTGATCCCTCACCCCAGCCGGAAGGCTGGACTTCGCCGCCGCGACGCTTCGGAACATGGTGAGGATTAGGTAATCCCCCTCCATCGCGAAGCTGGGCAGTGGCAGTCCAAGCTCCTCGGCATCCCGCTTGAGCGTCTTGGCCAGCCCGAATCCCTGTTCCTCCGCCATTCCCATCCGCGCGAAGACATAGTGCAACTGCGGGTTGCGGCTCTTCATCGGCGCCGAGAAGGCGTTTAGCTGCTCTAGGGTGATCGGTTGAATCGGTCCGCCCGGACTCTTGACCCGTATCGTCTCAGCATCGACGACAAGCTGACACTTCTCCCCGACAAAGTCGTAATCGCGATGGACCAGCGCGTTGACCACAGCTTCACGGATCATCTCGAACGGGAGATCCACCCGTTCCTTTCGTTCCATCCTGCTGCGATCGACCGTGCTGGGCAGGACCGTCTGCAACCATTCCTCCAGCAGTCCCGGGATCAGCACCAGCGCCTCTCCGAACTCCCGGCGCGCCGACTTCCCATCGGGCAAGTCCGCCCGCGCCAGCAGGCCGGCTTGCGGGACCGCGTTTCGTGGACGTTTTCCGAACAACAGCAGCCCGAAGCCGCTGGGACGCGTCACGCCCTCCTGCTCTACCAGCAGACCCTGCTGCCGCAGCAGGCGACGAAACTCCGGGGAATCTGCGGCGGATTCGATGCCCGCCGCCTCGCGATACCGATCAAGCGCCTCCACCGAAAGATCGGTCAGTTCCACCGCCGCCACGGCATCCTCGTAAACCGACAGCTTGATCGGCTCTTCCGCCCGCTTGGCGGTCTGCAGACGCGCCCACTCGAAGAACGCCTGGTTCTCCGCCAGGATCGCCTCCTGCAGATCGCGATCGAACATGCGGATGGTCACCCCGGCGCGGCGGAGATGCTCGATGCCCTTCCCGGCCACCGCCGGATTGTCGTCTTCGACGCCGACGTACACCTCCCGGATGCGGGCGCTGACGATGTGACGGGCACAGCCCCGCTTGGGATGGTTGCGGTTCAAACAGGGCTCCAGCGTCGTGAACAGCACGCACCCGTCCAGTCTTTCGCCGGGGCACTTTCGCTCCAGCAGGATGAACTCAGCATGGTTACCATCGCGCAACTCGCCCCGCGCTGCCGTCACCACAGATCCGTCCGGGTGGACGAGGACAGCCCCCACCTTCGGGCTCGGCGAACCGTCAGCCCGGCGTTCGGGTACCGATTCCCGCATGACCTCAACCGCCCTCTCCATCATCCGGCGCGGGTCGACTGAAGTCGCAGCCTTCTTCCCCATCAGACGGCCCTCCCGGAAGAATCCTCAACGTCCTCGACCGCCTCGGCGGACAGCGCGGCGTTGAGGTGGGCGAGCGCATCGCGGTGGCGCTGAGCGAGAACCACCTCGCCATGGTCGGCGCGGTCGGCACCGGGCATGTCGGGGCCTTGGGCGATCCGCCAGCCAATGGCTTCCAGCCAATCGAGGGCGGCAGCTTCGACTGTGGATTCCGTGAAGGTGCTCATGCCCTCGCCCTGTTGCGCTTCGCCCAGATCTCGTCAGCACTTTCCTTTCCCAGAGCCTTCTTGACCGCCTCGATGGCCTTCGGGGAGTAGCGCTTATGCAACTGGCTGCCGATCTTGAACTCCTTGTAGCAGTTCGGATCACTGCGAAGGCCAAGGTAATCCACGACAGCCACCGCCTTCGGCATCGTCAGCCCGACCTTCTCGGAAAGCCGCTTGGCACCGAGGCTGTAGAAATCCAGCTCGTTAACGCGCTTGACCGCCACAACCAACGCGCTGGGCGTACCCTCAGGCACCAGTTGAATGGGAATGCCTTCCCTCTTCGACAAGCGCAGGGACAAGATCGGCCCCGTGCCATCTGCCGAGATTTCGACGGCCGCAGCGCCCTGGAACACGTTGACCCAAGACTTGCCCTGCAAGACCTCCTGGCCGATCCGCCGAAGATCGGAGTCACTAGGCTGGCCCTTCTCACCACGGATCGTCGCGTCAAGGATCGCGAGCGGGCGCAGCCGTGCGAGGGCTTCGATCCGGCGCCGCCGCCCGGGTTGCAGGAGCTTCTTGATTTCCTCGACCTCCGAATCGAAGAGCGTGGCCAGGTCCGTGGGAGGCGAGGTCGAAACCGGGAGCACCCGTGCAGGCAGGTGGCAAGCGAGGTCCTGATCGAACACGGTTTCTAGCAAGTCCCGGAAGAGCGTGACGCCAGACTGTACGTGGACGTAGAGCTGACCCTCGGAAATGTCCAGGAGATGGTGCTGGGCCGCGTCACGAAGACCGTTGATCGTTTGCAGGACGAGCGCCTGCTCCTCGGTCAGATACTTGATTCTGCCGTCGCTGAGTGAGCGCCGCACGCAGGCGTCGAACCCTATGGTCTCCTTTGCGTGCCTCTCGCGGATACGCCCTCCCCTGTGCAAGATTGCGGCCTTCATCAGCATCTCGAAGGCATGGTCGAGCTGGATGAGCGTACTGCTGACCCGGCCCCGGTCATGCGGTCGGTTGAACAATTCGATGGCTAGGACCAGCGAGTCGCTGGCTTTCTGCAGGAGCAGCTTAGCCTCTCGTTTCATACGGCACCCTTTCCGGGAACTTCTCCGCATCCTTCACGCGCAGCTCGCCCGAGATGAGCCTGGGCAGCAGCGCATCGCGCAGCGCGGCAAGGGTGCGAGATTCGATTGTGCGCTTCCACAGCGACTCGACCATTGGCTCCATTAGATCCGTCATTGCGTCCAACACGGTCCTATTGGGTATCGCTAACTTAGCATCCGACAGGTGGTGCCTTTGGATGTGGCCCATCGTCGTAGCCTTGCCCGCTGCAATGTATCGGAAGTCGTCGAGGTGCTGATGGATCCCAAGGTAGCAGAGCCACTGCGGATAGTGGTCTGACGTAACCTTGAACAGGTGCTGGTTCAAGGCACCCGGTCCGCCGGCCCAAAGAACGCACTCGAGCGAGCCCGACCAAGAGAACAAGATGTCTCCATCCTTCACGATGTAGTCAGGATCGAGGTCGGCACTCGCTCGATCGGCACCGATCGTGTTGCCCGTGCGAAGCTGAGCGATCTTGATCACCGGCAACATTCGGTCACCGACCGGCGGATGCTTCTGGAGCGCAAGCCCATTGAGGAAACGTGCAAGGCCGTCAAGGCTCTTCACCTTCCACCCCTCCGGGATCTCGCCGAGCTCGGATTCCACGAGGCGGTTGGGGAAGAGGTCGTAGAGGTGGGCGGGCATGCCGGGGAGGGACTGGCCAGGATTCCATCGGCCCTCCATTTTGGCGCGGACGGGGTCGAAGTCCACGAACCACGACTTGAAGAGCGCCCGCGCCATCTGCTCCAGCGTCTCGCTGATCCGCCGGTTCAGCTCGATCCTGTCGTCCAGCGTCCCGAGAATGTGGGCAATGGCACGTTGCTCCTGGAGGTCCGGCAACTGCAGCGAGAAACCAAGGATGCGGTCTCGCGACAGGTTCA
>PUNW01000085.1 GCA_003552665.1 Spirochaetaceae bacterium
CCATGGTATACTGCTGTTTTGAAAGTTGCGGTGAGTGTCAGTCAAAACTAAGTACCGGCGGGACCGAGGGTAGGCAAAGCTACGCAACGTGATCGAAGTCCCGGAGAAGGGCCGGGACACGACCGTGCAGGGCCGTGCCATCGGCCCTGCAAACGGGGAACTGCTGACAGGCAGGTTCCGTGTCCTTCCCTTCTGCGCCCGTCGGCAAAATCGTTTCGACAACGCCAGGCGGCCGGTATACGATGCTGAAACCGGCGATTTCAGCAAGTACAGCCCACAGCCCACCGAGTGCAACGGGTCTCGAGGTTTCTCCAGGTGCCTGCGGACACACCGAGAGTCCTCCAGGTGTCAGCAGGTCGATCGGGATCCCCGAGCGGTCCCCGATCTTGATTTGCCCGAGAGCCGGCGGGCCCGGCTCGAGGGACGGGGACCGCGCACGCTCGCCAGCAGGCGAGCAATCCTGTGCGGTGCGGTGGCGGTCGGAGGGAGGAGGCCCGAGGCGCGAGCGGCAGCTCCACGTGGAGCGCCGAGCCACCCGGCTGACGACCGGCGGGGGCGGTCGCGGTGAGTTCGTCCGCCGATCACCCGACTGACCGGCGTGACCGAGGCGGCTCTGCCGCCGGTAGGCCGGGGGACGGTTCGGCTTCTCGGCCCTCCATGAACAACCGTCCGCCGGGTTCTGAACCGTCCTACCGCCGGATCTCCGAACTCGAACCTCACGAACTGCCCGCCGGAACCGCCCGCCGCCCGATCGCGGTCGAACCGGGCACCGGCCTCCGCGACGAGGCGCAACTGGTTGAGACGGTCGACGGGATGAAACCGCTCCACCTCGCCAGTGACCCTGATCCCGACGCAGAACGGCAGGCTCGGCCGGTCTACGCGGTCGTGAACGAGTGGAGAGACTGGTTCGACAGCTACCGAAACGCACACATCGAGTTCACTAATCCTGACGGTGAAACTGTACGTACACGGCTTGAGAACAGCTACCAGCCGGAGTATGGAAAACGCTACTACGGGAAGCTCAAGGGATTCGAGCGAGAGGTAGAACGGCAGTGGAGGGGCCTGACGACGGTGATGCTGACGTTCTCAGCGACGAACGAGAACGCGAATGGGAACCGTCGGTGCCCTGCCGACCACATGCGGGGGATCGCTGACGGCTGGTCGGCCTGTAGGAAGGCTCTGCACCGCGTTCTCGATGGTTTCACGTGGGAGTACGCTCGGGTGTGGGAGCCTCACCAGTCGGGATACGGGCACCTGCACGTGGCGGTTTTCGTCGAGGACCCGGAGGACGCGATCGCCGCCGAACAGTTCCGGCCGGTGATGCGATCCTACGTCGGTCGAGTCGGTCCGGCGGGATCGAAGGCACACGGCTTGAATGCCGTGGGCATGGGCGATGCGGTGTCGGTCAATCAGGATGTGAACAACCTGGGGACGTATATCAGCGAGTACATCGGAATCTTCGGGGAAGAACCCACTGAGCGGCCGGTTTCTGAGCAGATGTTCTACGCCGTTTGCTGGGCGACTGGGACCCGTCGAGTGGACTTCAGCAACGGAGCGCATGAACTGATGGCGATGGACCGGTTCCGGCAGGAGACCGGCCTGACGCCCTCGGATCGAGGCGGGGACTGCTTCGAGCAGTGGAGGGGGGAGGGGGGGATCCCCCCGGCCAACGCGCGTGAGGCCGAGAGCGGCGCGTCAGCGGGTTCTTGGTCGGTGTCGAGTATCTGTACGGTCAGGAATGCTGAGCCGTCGTACAGCGACCCGACAGCGGGTGGTGTGAGGCTCTCACCGATCGACGGTAGGCCGGGTGCTGATCCGCCGGCCCATCGTGACTGATCGGTGGTATACGATCTGTCTATCTCCGATCTGCCCATGTCCACGGGGACCCTCCCCAGTAGTGTATCGTTGTACCCCCCTTCGGGGGGGACAACTATACAAGCGTCGAGAGGAGTCTATATATAAGACGCGTGACTGGCGGTAGAGGCCCTGTACGCCCTGGAAACGGCCGAATAGGTTCTTCGGGGACCTGTCCGTGGGGTGAAACCGCAAGAGGGAGTCGGGGTGTTGCTGTGAGTAGCAGGAAACTTGTTGAGGGTGGTAGATGCTATTTCACAGGTAGAGGTGCTGTAACGCCCATAGAACGCATCTGATGGTTTTTCGAGTCCTGTTAAACCAGTGTCCGCGGCGTGTTGCGGGTGTTAACGGTGTCAACAGCGGAGGAAAAACAAAGACGCGTGAGGTGGCTGTTTTCGGGGGTTTCAGGGCGTGGACAGCCTGCAACACTGTTAGAAACTCAGCAGGACCCGACAAAGTGTCGGTTCGGCCGGTAGAGGTCCTGTGGCTCGGGTATACTGGCTACATGCGTTTCCGAAGCAGGGCGTATACGAACGCGGCGGCTACGGTGGCGACCCCGAGCGGGCCGATCGTGTCGACCTCTGGTGTGAGCCATGCGACCGAGATGAGCCACCAGCCGATGAGAGCGACGATCGCGGGCTTCGTGATGACGACGCCCTGCGGTCGTTCCTCGTACTCGAGGCCGTCCTCGAGCAGCCGACGGATGGCCTGCGATCGGTTGAGTTCGTGTTCCTCCCGGTAGCCCTCTACTCTTTCTAACAGATCCTTCGGAACCTTCGTAGACAGCGTTTCCATGCGGTATACCATGGTATACTGCTGTTTTGAAAGTTGCGGTGAGTGTCAGTCAAAACTAAGTACCGGCGGGACCGAGGGTAGGCAAAGCTACGCAACGTGATCGAAGTCCGGCAGGAAGGGCCGGACACGACCGCACAGGGCCGTGCCAGCGGCCCTGTGCGCCGGGATCTCCGTGAACAGGTGATCCGTGTCCTACCCTTCTGTCGCCGTCGGCAAAAGCTTACTGCTCAAGCCAGACGGCCGTGTTCGTGCTGTACAGACTCTCTATCGGTAGGTATCGGACTCGTCGGTAATTTCGGCCGGCTCGTCGAACCATCCGAGCGGTCGGCGATCTTGATTTGCGAGAGAGCCGGCGGACCCGGCTCGATCGCCGCCGACCGCGCACCCCGACCGGATGGGAGGGAATCGTCTGCGGTAGCGGGGCGGTCACGGTGAGCGGCGGCGGTTCTCGGCCGTCCGTGAATAACTCTCAACCACCGACAGAGAGCCGCAGCCGCCGGAATGCGGATGTCGACCCGGACGCCCTTCCTGACGGCCTTGTCAACCGCCCTGTGTCGGTCCGGGCGAACACGGGGCTGCGTGATGAGGCGATCCTTGTGATAGGCGAGAGCGGGCCGCTCGGGCCGCTCGACGCCTTCGAGGACCCACCCGACGACGCCGAACTGCAAGGCCGGTCGGTCCACCGGGTGCTTCGAGAGTGGCGGGGCTGGATGATCGGCTACGAGAACAGCCACATGGAGTACGTCGACCCATCCGGGGAGCTGGTCCGGGGGCCGCTCGAAAACAGTTACCAACAGCGGTATCAGCGGCGCTACTACGGGAGAATCAAGGATTGGGAGCGAGGGATTCGGCGCGACTTCGGCGCTCTCAAGACAGTGATGCTCACGTTCTCTGCGTCGAACAAGAACGATCTGGGCGGGTGGCGGTGCCCGGCCGACCACATGCGGGACATAGCCGACGGATACGATACGGCGTACTCGACGCTCTGGAACGTTTTAGACGGCTACGAGTGGGATTTCGCTAAGGTGTGGGAGCCACACCAGTCGGGATACGGTCACATGCACCTGGCCGTGGCGGTCAACGATCCGGACGACGCGATCTCGGCCGAGACGTTCCGGCCGGTGATGCAGAGTTACGTCTCGAACACGGACCCAGCCGGATCGGAGGCTCACGGCCTAACGACGGTGGGAATGGGCGATGCGGTGTCTGTGAACGATGATGTCGAGAACCTCGGTTCGTACATCGCCGAATACGTCGGAATGTACGGGGAAGAAGCCTTAGATCGGTCGATTGAGACGCAGCTATTCTATTCGACGTGTTGGGCGACAGGAACGCGGCGCGTCGAGTTCGGCGGGAGCGCTCAGGACCGGATCGCACGGGCTCAGTTTCGGCGAGAGACTGGGCTCAGGCCGTCGGACCGTGGTGGCGACGTCTTCGACCGGTGGCGTAGTGGCGAGGAGCCACAGAAGGCCACAGATGGCGCGTCAGGCGGTTCTTGGTCGGTATCGAGTATCTGTACTGTTCGGAAGAAGGAACCACACCACAGCGACCCCACAGCGGGCGGGAAACGGCTCACACCGATAGACGGCCGGTCGGGGGTTGACCCCCCTGCTTATCGGG
>PUNW01000239.1 GCA_003552665.1 Spirochaetaceae bacterium
CAGACGAGTATCTCGAACGTAATCAGCGGGGTATTTCTCATCTCCGAAAAGTCGTTCGAGCTCGGCGACCTGATTAGGGTGGGAGAGAACACGGGAGTGGTCCTCAGCATCGATCTGCTCTCGATCAAGATCCGCACGCTTGACAATCAGTTCATTCGTATTCCCAACGAAACACTGATCAAGAGCGAAGTCACCACGATCACGCGCTTCCCAATCAGGCGGATGAACTTCGAGTTCACGGTTTCGTACAAGACCGAGCTGCCGGCATTGAGGCAATCGCTCTTGGAGGTTGCGCGCGAGATTCCGCAATGTCTCGACGAGCCCGAACCCCTGTACGTGATCAAGCAGTTCGGTCCCCGCGGCGTCGACATTCTGCTCGGGGTGTGGTTCGCGCGTGACGACTTCGTCGTGGTAAAAAACACTGTCCACGAGAGATTACTGGAACGCTTTGCGCGCGATGGAGTCGAGGTGCCGGCCATCACGGTGGTACCGCTCTCGTAGCCGGCCCGCGCTGCAGCTCTGTCCGGCCGCGGTACACTGCCGGCCGGCTGCAGGTCAGTGTGCGGCTCAGTACAGCTCCCGCGCCGTCCAGAGCCCGGCCGCCGGCTGGGGAATGAAGTAGAACGGCTCACCATCGGCAGTGTGGTGCAGGCCCTCCGGAGTGCTCTCGGGGCGGTAGCGCGCGAGCATCTCGTCAAGGTCGGCGTACACGTAGCCGGCAGCCTCGATCTCTTCCCGGGTAAGCCCGCCCGCGGCATAGCGGACGGTGAAACGCCCTTCGTGCGAGCCATGTATCAGATGAGCCGCGGCACCGAGGGCAGCGGCGAGCTCGGGCGAGCCGGCCACCTGCTGTTGAACCCACTCACTGCCGTGATAGCCGTAAGCGCGTATGATCCGGTCGTTCTGCTCGTCCTCACCGAACCGGTCCACGCCGGGCGCAATCACGATCAGCTCGCCCGCGTCGGCAATTGCCATGCGGGTGCGGTAGATTGCTTTGTTGGCCAGCCAGGTGCTGTGATACTCGTGGGGGTGCATATAGGCTACAACGCGCTGCAACGGTTCGGGCACGCGGAATACATTGACTTGCGCCGAGAGCGCCGCGGCTTCGACGAAGCAGTCATGATCCTGTCCGATGAACAGGCCGCGAACCACCGATTGACCGTCCTCGTCGCTGCCGATGACGGTCAGGACGTAGATGATCGGCAGGTGGGACGCAAAGCGCTCGCCGGCCTCGTTCAGCAGCCGGCGCACCGGCGTGTCGGCGCGGCCCATCATGCGCTCACTGCCGTACACCGCGCCGAGGTAATGGCTCTTGTCGATTCCGTCGCGGCCGCCGGTTCCAACGAAAAGGTTCTTCGTGTAGTTTGCCATGCCCGCCACTTCGTGCGGTACTACCTGGCCGACCGAGACGATGAGGTCCCAGTCATGCTCGGCGACCAGGGTGCCGACCTGAGCCGGCCACTCGAAGCTCAGCTTCCCCTCGGACAGCTCGGCGATGCGGTCGCCCTCGACGGTGCCGAGCGTGGTTATACCATTGCGCCAGTCATGTACGCGGAACAGCTCGTGCGGTATGCCCGGGTACATTGTATCGATCTGTTCCGGGGTCAGGGGGATGTGCGTTCCCAGCGCCGGGAGCACCGCCTGCAACGCCTGACCGAAATGCTCGTGGAGCATGCGGGTGAGCGTGCCGGCGCGCGAATGGATACGGGTAAGGTCCGGCGGAATGGCGAGGACCTTGCGCCGGTCGGCGAGTTTTCCGAGCGCCTGTTGCAGTCCTTCGCGCAGATCGGCGTCAGTGAGCTGTTCGTGCTCTCCTCCTCGAGCGAATAGCATGGTTATCGACAGTCCTCCGGCGAAACTGGGGCGCCTTGCCCGGGCGTGGTAACGATGATCTCGGCCAGATCCGGCCGCTTCTCGATGTCCTGATCAACGCAGGCATCGCGGCTTTTGTTTCGATACTCCGGCAACTGAAACGAATAGGTGAAGTTGGTGTGCACGTCGTAGGTGCCCTCCATCAGAGCGTGCGTGTCCTCGGTCATAACCAGCTCTTCGTCGGTTGGGACGACAAAGATTTTGGTTTGCGAATCGTCGGCGGAAATGCATGTCTCGGCGTTTCCGGTCTTGGAGGCACTGTTTTTGCGCGGGTCGAGCTTGATACCCAAGCGCTCGAGCCCCGTGGTAGCGAGCCCGCGAATAAGCGGGCCGCGTTCACCGACTCCGGCGGTGAACACAATAGCGTCCACCCGGCCGAGGGCTGCGGCGTAGGCTCCGATGTATTTGCGCAGCCGATAGGCCTCCACCTCGATCGCAAGCTTCGCCAAATCATCGCCCTCTCCGGCTGCGGTCTCGATGTCGCGCCGGTCCACGTACTTACGCGTAATTCCGAGCACACCGCTCTTCTTATTGAGGGCCTGCTCTACTTCGTCGGGCTTCATGCCGGCAGCGTTCATCATGTGAAATGGGATTGCCGGATCGATGTCGCCGCTGCGCGTTCCCATGACGAGGCCCTCGAGCGGGGTGAGTCCCATCGAGGTGTCGATCGACACACCGTTTTCCACTGCGTTGATGCTCGCACCGTTTCCAATATGGGCGATGATGAGATTGGTTTCGAAGGGATCCTGCCCGAGCATCACAGCGGCACGTTTCGCGGTGTAGAGAAACGACGTCCCGTGGAAACCGTATCGGCGTACGCCGTAATCCTCGTACCACTCATGCGGGATCGCATAGGTATAGGCGCGCGCGGGCATGGTCTGGTGCCAGGCGGTGTCCATGATCGCGCAGTGGGGAACATTCGGGAGCAAGGCGCGCGCTGCCTCAATGCCCATGATGTTCGCGGGGTTGTGGAGCGGAGCGAGGCCCTGTATCTCACGGAACACGCTAATCACTTCGTCGGTTACCAGGACAGACTTGCTGAAGCGCTCGCCGCCGTGCACAACCCGGTGACCTACTGCTTTTACCTCATCGATGGATTTGACGACCCCGTGGTCCGCATCCTGAACCGCTTCGATGAGCAGGTTGATGGCGTCCTGATGACTGGGGCAATCCTGTTCTTTTGCCAGCTCCAGCGCGCCGACAGGTTTGTGCGTTAGCTTCGACCCCGGTTGTGTGACCCGCTCGACGATGCCGGTGGCCAGCACCGCCCGATTCTCCCAGTCGTAGAGTTGATACTTCACCGAGGAGCTCCCGCAGTTCAGCGTGAGTATGACCATGCTCTGTTCCTCCGAAATTGGCTTAGCTTGAGTTGGAGACTACGCGGGTATTCTCGCACGGCCGGCCTGAAACTTCAAGGATTACCGGGGCTACGGTCGGTTCTTATCGTTCATTTTGGCGTGATTCCGCCGCACGGTCGTCGCGAATTCTGCTTGTCAAATCAAGTAACTCAAGCTATAGTACTGTTAGTAACGCAAGATCTTTGGGGAATGTTGGCGTACCGGAGCTCGTCGTCTAATAGCGTTTTTTGTGATCACTCGGTCCGATGGACCGATTAGAGCTGTGTTTCGAGTGTCTCGCGGCTCGTGTTACCCCGCCCCCAGGCCGCCGGAATCCCACCGCAGGGCGGCGCTGCGTTGCCGGTGAACGGAAGCTAACTTGACCGCATGCGAAGCGGTTGAGAAGTGAAAGAAACCAAGGCCTGAAAAGAAAGAAGGAGGGCAACATGAGACGTATGGTTAAGACGCCGGTTGTTGTGCTGGTCGTCTTCGTGGTCGCGTTGACGCTGGTGCTTGCCGCGTGTGAGCCGGCGGAGGAGGCGGTGGAGGCTACCAATCCCACCGACAACCCCTGGACCGACGGTGAGGATCTGTCCGGCACCGAGGTCGAGATCTTCGGCGCTTTTGTGGACACCGATGCTGAAAACTTCCGGGCGAGCATGCAGCCGTTCATCGAGCAGACCGGCATTGACGTGGTGTACGAGGGATCGGGTGACTTCGAGGCACTGATTACGGTCCGCGCTGAAGGCGGCGACCCGCCCGACATTGCCGCTTTTCCCCAACCCGGACTGATGTACGACCTGATCGAGGGCGGCCACATCGTCGACGTGCTCAGCTTCATGGACCGCGACTATCTGTTGCAGCAGTACGCTGAGGACTGGCTGGATATCGCCGAACACGACGGGCTCATGGGCGGCGTCTGGTATCGTGCGAGCGTTAAGAGCCTCGTGTGGTACAATCGCCACGTTTTCGAGGAGGAAGGCTATGAGATGCCGACCACCTGGGACGAGCTGATCGCGCTTTCAGACCAGATG
>PUNW01000353.1 GCA_003552665.1 Spirochaetaceae bacterium
ACTGGTTTCCGCAATGTCGCGGTTCACGAGTATCAGAGTCTGGACATGACGGTATTGCACGCCATTGCAACCACGGAGTATCGGTCTTTCGCAGAGTTCTGGCGCGAGATTGGTGTGCGTGTCGAGCTTCCCGAGTAGTGTGAGGTCTGTTTTTCGCAGCGCGGGCAAGGCCAGACCGTCGGGGGTCGCTTCGCGACGAACCGCTGCCTCAAGACAAAGCGGGGCGCTTCGGTGTAGGCCCTCCGTAGTATGAAGACCGGCAGAAACGATCTCTGCCCGTGTGGAAGCGGTCGGAAGTACAAGCATTGCTGTATGCAGGCGCATCAGTTGCAGAGCGGCGGGACATATCGAAACGCAGTAGATGATCCTCAACGGCTCGCTCGCGGAGAACGCTGCGCTGGTCTCGCTGTCGGGCGATCTGGCGGACGACCATGCGCGGGCGAGCGAGGCGGTCATCATTCTGATTCAGAGCTCCGCCCTGTTCCTACTCTATCTATTGAAACGCCATCCCGTCGGAACGGCCGGCGAGCTCTACGATCGTTTCACCCGCGCGTTTCCGATGTTTACAAAACCCACGCAGGGAGAGGCGGATACACTGGAAATGCTGCGAGTCGTCTTCTTCACACTCGTCTTCGAGTTTTTCTTCGCTATATTCGGTTTTGCGCTGTTCGAGCGCCGGTCCGGCGACTTGATACGTGAAAGTGTAACCGGCGGCCGATGAGTCCAGCGGACGATCAGCCGGGTGGAGCGATCAGCCCGGCTACCTGTACGATGGTGCTCGCAGGCCGCAGACCGGCGAAAAACTCACCATGCACCCGTGCGACGGCTTGCCAGTGACTCGCCTGTTGGAGCGGCAGCAGCATCTTATGCTTTACACGAGACCGACACCTGTCGTTTCCGGCCGCGAGATGCAAAACCACCTCCTTGAAGCACTCAGCGTCGGATCTTAAAAGGCGCGAATAGGTTGAACTCGAAGGGTGTCGCTTTTGGATCGACCCGAAATAACATCCTCCAAAGTGACGACTCCTGCTGAATCCACGATTGCAACAGCATCGTCGCTGCTCTCCCAAAACAGCAGCTGGTTCGATGCGTTTGCAGGTGCGATTTCCGCCTCAAGCTGGTTACTGGATTCCAGACGGTCAACTTCAAGAAGCTTTGGATACACAGAAACCCCGGCAACCGCCACCGTTTCGTCTTCCTGAGCGATCTCTTCCTGGACGATCTCGGCGGTAAACATGCCGTCGCAGGCGGCAACACCGCCGAGCACCGTAACCGCAATCACTGCACCTCAGAGAATGCCTCGCTTACCTTTCAACCCCACCCTCCTTTTCGTGTTCTCGGTGGCGCGCAAACGGCCTCGATCAGGGGGAAGTACAATCGGATGCCAAGCCAATCTGATGCAAAGTCGTGGCAACCGGCTCTGTCGTTGGCGTCTTTTGAAGCTTTGTGCCAACGAAATCCAAACAGATATAGCTATTCTCAGCGCACGGCGCGCGTAAAATCCAAATTCGTTTAGTCAAGTTTTAGGCGGCGTTGTCCCCTTTCGCCGGTGCCAGGTTAATCCAATTCACTCGGGTAATTCGTTACCATATCAACGCGGCGCCAGAACCCCTGTGAAGGAGCTGAGTGGGCGCCGCGAAAGCCGAGCCGGATCGGCTTGCCGAGCCGAGCGGGCGGGGCTATACTATGTGCACCATGGCGACACGGGTCTCGGTATCTGCTTCCACTGAACGCGAGCTTCTCACCGCGCAGGATTTCCTCGATTGGCTGGAGCCGGGCAAGCACGCCGACCTCATCGATGGAGAAGTGTTCATGCATTCACCGGTATCCACCCGCCACGCCGATTTGCTGAACTTCCTGGACGCTCTCATGCGATACTACATCGACCAACACGGGCTCGGACGCTTGTACCGTGAGGTTGTTGCGGTGAAGCTCAGCGGCCGTAACGTGTTTCTGCCGGACCTCGCGTTCTACGCTGCCTCGCGCGCGGAAGCGGTGAAACCTACGCATCTCGAGGGCGCCCCCGATCTGGTGGTCGAGGTTCTCAGCCCGCGGACCGCCGAACGCGATGTCGGGCCCAAGTTCGCCGAGTACGAGCAGCACGGCGTACGCGAGTACTGGGTGCTCGACCCCGAGACGCTCGCGCACCGATTCTATCGCCGCATCGGGGAGGAGCTTGTGGAGTATGCAGCCGGCGAGGAGCGTATTACCTCGGAGGTGGTTGCCGGGTTCTTCGTTCTGCGCTCGTGGCTGAACCCTGAGGCGCTTCCGAAGCTTCAAACCGCCCTCAGCCGGCTTCCCGGATAACTGCGCCCCAGCGCGCGGACTACTGCGCCCAAGCGTCGATCAGTCCGGCGGCCTGCTATTCACTGCCTGATTGCGGGATTACCGCATCGGCTTCGATCTCGACCAGCCATTCGGAGTCGATGAACCGGGCTACCTGTACGATGGTGCTCGCAGGCCGAACACCGGCGAAAAACTCACCATGCACCCGTGCGACGTCATTCCAGTGAGTGATGTCGGTAAGCAGCATCCGAGTACGGATGACGTGTTGCAGATCGCCCCCGAGCTCCTGTAATGCCGCATGGATAATCTCGAAGCATCTGCGCGCTTGAGCCGCTGCGTCGCCGGCGCCGACCGTCTTTCCGCCGGGACCGATCGGTGCGGTTCCAGAAATCGCGACGAAGGGTCCGATTCGTGCAGCCCGTGAGAACCCGACCTGTGGTTCGTACGGACTGCCGCTGGAAACTCTGCTGCCGATTCGTTCCATGTAACTTCTCCCAACCGGTACCGGTGTAATCTGCGGGTTCCAACTGTATCGGTCTGTGTGATGAGGGGCAAGGTGCAACAGGTACGAGGTATGGTGCGTTTGTGTGTATCCGGAACAGACCGGCGCGAGGGTGGGAAGCCCGTGCATGACCGAAGCGCGCACAGTGTGTATGTTTGTGGCATGAGCTGGATCGAGCGAGCGTTCCTCCAGCACGTCGGTAGCCGACAGGCGCTGAAGCGGACCGTCGGCGTCCTGGTCGAGCTGCTAAAGGCTGACGGCGTGCTCTATAGTCTGATGATCGCTTCCGAGGGGATGGCGGGGTCTTGGGGTATTTCGCGCTGGTCACGCGGCGAGATTCGGCGAGCCCTTGAGCCCGAGTTCGTGATCGACGAGATGTACCTCGACGTGTTCACTCCCGGCGAGACCGGCTCGGTGCCGGCATGGATTACCATGGCCCGTCCCGGTCCGCCGCGGTGCTCCTAAGGAGTTAACATGAACGCCCCGAAAAGAGCGGATATCAAGGTTGGACAACATGTCTCGGTTGTCATGAAGCAGCACCAGGCAACCGGCGAGCTCACCGAAGGCATAGTTGAACGAATCCTCACCAACTCAGCGACACACCCGCATGGAATCAAAGTGCGGCTGGTCGGCGGCCAGGTTGGAAGAGTGAAAGAGATTCACGGCTAGCGCCCGCCGGAACCACACCGGTGCAGATCGGGAGCACGCCGTTCAGACCTCGGGGGCTTGATGCTTCTGGTGACGCGTTTTGCCGAGAGCGCTATGAGAGGTGTTCGACCTGCAGGCCGCAGAGACGCGCGAAGGACGCCTGCCGATTATCGGCCGTGATAAACAGCGAGCACCGTTGGTGTAAGGCCGTCGCGACATGAAGTATATCCAAACTGCGCGCGAGCGTTCGTTTGGTGAAACTACGGCTGAGGGCTATGCTGTGGTGAAGAATCTCCGTCCAGTTTACCGCCGTCCGGCGGAGCCTGCCTTCCACGCAATCTAGTTCCAGAAAATGCTCCGCCGCGGCGCGTTGTGCCTCACTGAGCACGTTGCGGGCTTCCAGTATTTGAAAGGTGTTGCGGAGCTCAAGCTCTATCAGGCCGTTCAGCGGAACCCAGGTGTGGTGCCGGACCGAGCGCGCAGCGATGTCCGAATCGCGCTCTCGGACGTACAGCTTGACCAAGACGCCGGAATCCACGTAAACGCTCACGAATCACCCCCGTCTCCATATAGCTGCTCGGAAGCGAGTTCCCCTACCGGGCCGTCGGGAAAGACCTCTGCAAGGCGCTCGGCTATGTCCGGCCACGGAACAGCTGCGGCGCGGTCAGACTCCGGTACAATGCGGGCGATGACCTTGTTGCGTCGCCGCACTTCCAGAACCTCTCCCGACTCCACCTCCTGCAAATAGCGTCCAAGGTGATGCTGCAAGGACCGCACGTTAACTGTCTTCATGTCTAACATTA
>PUNW01000035.1 GCA_003552665.1 Spirochaetaceae bacterium
AGATCGAGGCTCAGCGCCCGGTTTTCGATACCCACGATCAGGGTTGTCGCAAGCGGCGTGACCCGCATAGTTCCGGTCTCGAGTACTTGGTCGGGATTCGCGCCGTGCCTGAGCAGGAGCTCGACCAGATCGAGATTAAGTCGGTCGGTAGCCAACCCGGCCAGAATCGGAACGTGCAAGGCCGAAAGCTGCTGACCGAAGCGGTAGAACTCCAGGTTTACCGCCACCCCGGCTTCGAGCAAGCGCTCCACGAGCCTGATATCGGGATCAAACGCCTCGAGGTTGTCGAGCCCAATCTCCGGCAGGCCGAGCGCCAACGCCAGGGCGTGATACCCCTGGGGGCTCACCGCATTAACGTCGCCTCCGGTCTCGAGGTACCGCCGTACGCGGCCATGATCGCCGGCCACAACAGCATCCAGGAACTCTTCCTGCGTATAAGCGGGCTCGAGCGGCTCGAGCTCCACTCGGATGGTCTTACTTCGCTCGTGGGGAGGATCAAGCTCGATCACCTGTTCGGTGTATCCTTCACGGCGCGCAACCAACCGCACTGTCTCATCCCGAGCAAACAGCGAGCTGAACACACGACGGCCAATTGGGACACCGTCGAGCAGAATCTCGGTGTCTTCCGGGGCGGTTTCGATCCGAATCTCGGCGAGCTCTCCCGGGTCGCCGTGCACACCTCCGGGTACCGTGGAAGCGGAAGCCAGCTGATCGAGAACCGATCTGCTGCCGGCATAGATGCGCTCAACCGCCGGCATCACACGGGAAATGCGCTCTCCGCTATACTCCAACAACGTAACCGCACGCCGGCGCCTGCTCTCATCCAGCCCGCGCTCATCGTGTTCCTCAATCTCACCGATAACATCGCTCAGTATGCTGTCGCTTTCGCGGATAGCATGCGATTCAACTCGCAGCTGGTCTTCAGCGCGCAGCTCAACTGCGTGCGCAAGCAACTGCTCCAACGCCTCGATCACCTGCGGATCATGCAGTCGTGAGCGCGCCAGATGAAGGTCCACCCCCGACGGAAACACCGCAACCGAGCCCTCGCCCACCGCCACGGTCGCCGCTTCCGAATCAGCCGCGACCAGAAAGCTGGTGCCGGTAGCAAGGGCGCTCAGCTGCGGCGCTCTGATCCGCAATCGCGGGGCGTCTTCAGCCGGCGAATACGACAAAGCGGCCAACGAGCCTTCGCGGAGATACATGCCGTACAGCGGTCCACGGACAGCCCCTACCGGCTCAACGACTTGCGCTTCTGAGTCCTCCTGCAACCACACCACCGCGCCATCGCCGAACCGCAGGACCGCACGGGCTCCGGCACCAGTCCGGACGATATCGCCGTGCTCCACCGCCATCCCCAGTCGTCCTTCTTCGAACACCTCGCTGCCGGAGGGCGCCACATCGACCTCGCCCCCCAGGAGGACGAGCTCCACGCTCGGCGAATCCGGGAGCTCCGGCACCGGCACCGGAGCTTCGCCCCGATCCGGGCCACGGTCACAACCGGACAGCAATACGAAGACGACGAGCGCACCGGCCACTCGGGCGTGCATTGCCGACCGGCGAAGCGACCTACGCGGTAGTCTGTGAAGCACCGTGGCGAACCAACACAAGATATTCGCGCTCATTACACCTCATATTGTTACCCCGAAACTCGAGAGCTTTTCTATAACTCGCTGCAATTTTGCTCTCGTTCGGCGGCGGTTGTATATTATTGCATCATGCACGCAGTTGGAATTGTTCGCGACCCACTGTTCAAGCGGCACGAAAACGGTCCGTATCACCCTGAGCGTCCCTCCCGGTTGGAGGCGATAGACGAAATGCTTGCGGCATTTGAGTACCGGCACCGCTTGCACGAGCTCACTCCCCGGGATGCTACCCACGAAGAAGTCGCCCGAGTTCATAGTGCAGAGTATATCGCCCGAATCGCCGACAGTCGACGCCGCGAAACGACCTACCTCGACCCGGACACAACCGCCGGGCCCTGGAGTTACGCCGCCGCGCTGAGGGCTGCCGGAGGCTGTATAACGGCCGCCGATGCCGTGCTTGACGGTGAGGTTGAGAGCGCGTTCGTCTTTGCTCGCCCTCCGGGGCATCACGCCGAACCTGACCGTGCAATGGGGTTTTGTCTGTTCAACTCGGTTGCGACCGCAGCCGCTCACGCCGTCGCCGGTCGCGGACTGCAGCGGGTAGCCGTGCTGGACTGGGATGTACACCACGGCAACGGCACATCCTACAGCTTTTATGATCGCACCGACATCCTGGTCATCTCGTTGCATCAGAGTCCCCTCTTTCCCGGTACCGGAGCGACGTCTGAAACCGGAACGGGGCCGGGCACAGGATACAGTATCAACGTTCCGCTGCCCCCGGGAAAACGCGACGAGGAGTATCTCATGATCTTCGAGAGCGTAGTTCTCCCGGCGCTGCGCTGGTATCGGCCGCAACTGATTATCGTATCATCCGGCTACGATGCCGACAGCCGCGATCCGATCGCCGGCATGGAGCTGTCGTCCGAAGCCTTCGGCAGTATGACCACGGCCCTGTGCGACAGCGTAGCCTCTGAGCTCGGTGCGAAACTGCTCTTCGTCCTGGAAGGCGGCTACTCGCCGGCCGCATTGCAGGAGGGAGTGGAGCACACGATTCGCGCGCTGCTCGGAGAACGCTATCGCACCACCGTTGACCGGGTGTCACCGGACGCATCGGAAATAGACAGTATCGTCAGTACCCTGCGAACTGCGCACAACGAGCGGTGGTGAGTGCTGCAATTCGCAGCTTGAGCCGGAACGAGGCATTGCCGGATCCGGGTCTGGAGGCTAAGGTGATGATGTCATGAGACCGACAGTAGCGTCGGAGCTACACACGTGGAGAACCGCGCACTCGCTGATGTCCCTCGCACTACTCCTTGAGCTGGCCGTTAATCGGCAGTTCACGGCGACGGTTCCCATCGTGGTGGTGTGGGGCGTCGGGTCGTTCTACACACTCAGCCGTCTCCGGGGCTCCTCGCGACGGCCGGCCGACATGGTCTCGCTCTCGAGGCTGCTGATCGTGCTCAGCGTGGCACTTACGCTGTATCTCTACCATCTTGTACTGCACAACCTCGGCACAGCGGTGCTCGCCGCCGACGCCTCGTCGGTTTTTCCCGTACTCGACCGGTTGGCGGCTCCGAGCTGGACCTACGGGGTGTTCGCACTCCTCGTCCTCGCCGAGCTTACCGATTTTTTCGACGGACGATTGGCTCGCAGTCGGGGCGAAGTTACCGCCTTCGGGTGCATCTGGGACGAAGAGATCGACGCCTACTCCGTACTCGTCCTCGCAGTCCTCACCCATCTGTATTTCGAACTCGGCGCCTGGATTCTCATCGCCGGTGCACTCCGTTACCTCTATGTACTCAGCCTCCGGATTGTGCCCGCAGCCCCGAACCGCCCGCGCCTGATGCAGCGTTTCGCAAAGACCGCCTGCGCGCTGATGGTCGCGGTGCTGATCGCGGCAACCTTTCCGCCGCTGAGCGGGCGTATCGCCGCTCAGGCAAACGGCGCGGTGCTGGGTGTCCTCCTCCTGTCGTTTGCCTGGAGCTGGAAACACAACCTGCAGTCGTTCAGCGGCGGGGCCGGCCGGGGACTGCTGCGCTCGTTCCTGCTTTACTACGGTGTACCCGGACGCGCCCGCCGGCGAGCCGCGTTCTACCGTAGTTTTCTGCACCCCGGCGCGCTTGCGTTCGATATCGGCGCTCACCTCGGAGATCGACTCCGCGCCTGGCAGATGCTGGGCGTGCGCACTGTCGCGCTCGAGCCGCAGCCGCTGTTCGCCTCGATTCTGCGCCGGTTGTATTCCCGGCAGGGAGGCATCACCGTGGTAGAGGCGGCTGCCGGAGCACGCAGCGGCGATGCGGCGCTCTGGATCAGCGACGCGCACCCAACCGTCAGCACCCTCTCCGAAGATTGGATGCACTCGGTCGGCGACAGCGCGGGTTTTACCGGAGTGAGTTGGAACCGTCGCGTATCCGTGCCGGTTTGCACGCTCGACGAGCTCATCGCCGAGCACGGCGTTCCCGAGTTCGTGAAGATCGACGTCGAGGGTCACGAAGAAGCGGTGCTCCAGGGCTTGTCCCGACCATTGCCTGCGCTGTCGTTCGAGTTCGTTCCGGCAGCGGCCGAGCGCGCGGGCAAGTGCATGCAACGGCTCGCGGAGTTGGGCGAGTATGAGTACAACCTCGTCCCCGGCGAGGCAACCC
>PUNW01000016.1 GCA_003552665.1 Spirochaetaceae bacterium
ACTGTTAAGGATGTGAATTCCAATGGTGTAAAGGACGCGACAAAATAAATAAGAAACACCACGCGCACCGCGCGCTCGCGCAAGAGCAGCCCGCGGGCAGCGGCCCTCCTGCGTGTTGGGGCGTGGGCGGGCCCGCCCGCCGGGAGCGCGGGGACGACCGGGTTTTTTTGCGGTTTAGCGAAGCGATAGGTCGTCTGGGGCGGTGGTACTACTAGTGGAGGGCAAACTCAATAACGCAATCAGGGATGAGGAGAGATCGCGATGGATTTTCACGCATTTCGGTCGTTTGTGGGGAGGAGGCTCTGCTTCAGCTTTGAAGAGCTGAGGGCGAGCCTCGGGATGAAGACCGCGAGCCTGCAGGTGCAGTTGTCGCGCTGGTGCGACAGCGGGCGGGTCATTCGGCTGCGAAAGGGGCTTTACACGCTGGGGCGCGAGTTCTGCATGTGGCCGCTAAACGGACCGCTCGTCGCTAATCTCATGGTGAAGGAGTCGTACCTGACCGCGCTGTGGGCGCTTGAGTTTCACGGACTGATGTCCGAGCACGGCGATGAGGAAGAGGGCCATTGGCGCGGAGAGCCGGACGGCTTCTACACCTGTGCGACGGTCAACTCGCGCACCTACGACTACGAGAACCCGTTCGGGCAGTTTCGATACTACAAGCTCAAACCGAGTCTGATGTTCGGCGCCCAGCCCACGCTCGTGGAGGGCAAACGGGTTTGGGTTGCGACGCCCGAAAAGGCGGTGCTCGATTATCTCTTTGTGACACCGCGCGACTGGGGCGTGCGGCGCCTGCTCGAGCGCGGCTTTCAGTGCATCTACACGCTGGACCTCGAGATGTTGCGGTTCATGGCGGTGCGCTACCGCTCTCCCCGTCTCGCGGAGATCGTGGGCCGATTGCGGATGCAGGCCCGCCGCGAGCGGCTGTTTGCAGCGCGCTGGCTGACCCCGCCGGCGGCCCAGCCCGGCGCAGACCGCCCGCGCGCCGAGGCGGCGGGCGCCGGGCCTGCCGGGGTGTCCGGCGTGTCCGCGGACACGGGTGCGGGCGCGGGCGCCGCGGTTTCTGCGTCCGCTGGTGCCGTGACTGCGCCGGCGCTCCCCGCGTTGGAGCCCCCGCGGGTGGAGCCGCCGAGCGAAGCGCTGCGGGTTGAGCCGCCAAGGGTGGAGCCGCCGGCGGAGGCGGAGGCTGAGTTTGATCCGCGGTACGAGATCGCGAGGGTGCTGAACGCTGAGATAGCGGGGTTGTGGGAACCAGAGGATGAGGATGACGATGGGGTGGTGTTGCCGGCGGCCAAGACGACGGTCCCGCGCTTTGCGGTTGAGCAGCTGTCGGGTGAGGAGTTTTGGGTAGGTGGGGAGGCGCAGCGGCTGCTCGGGCGCCCGATCGCAAACACGGTCGAGGGAAACTGGGGACGGAGAAGCGGCAAGCGGCATTTTTCGTGGCCGATGATCACCGACGAGCCGTTCATCCGCGAGTACGACATGCCGGCGTGGTTCACGCAGCGGCAGCGCTTTCATCGCGAGATGAAGCGTTTCGAGATCGACTACTGCAAGATCCACGACCTTGTACCACGGTGGTACCGGTTGAAGCGGTGGTCACGCGAAACCAAGCGTCGACATCGTCGAGATCCCCACTGGGTTCCGCCGAACCAGGATTTCCGCGAGTACGGGCTTGAGTATCGCTTCTTCCCGCCGGACCTGCCGGAGCCCGTACAGCGAGAGCCCGACCTGGCCGAGCGCGCCGGGCGCGCGGGGAGCGCGGGGCGTGCGGGGGCTGACTCGGCGGAGGCCGGAGCCCCCGGCGGTGGGGGCGTGGGCCGCGAGCTTCCCGACTGGGCTACCGACTGGCGGGATCCTGAGACAGACCCAGCGCGGTAAGGTAACGAGACAGCACGGCGGGCAGGCCGAACTCGGCGGCACGTCGGCGTAAGAGATCGGCGTGGGCGGGCGGGGTCCGGAGGGTGCGAAGCAGCGCGTCGGAGAGGGCGGCTGCGTCGCCGGTGGGCGCAAGCAGGCCGAGGCGGCCGTGATCGAGGAGCTCTTTGGCGCCTCCGGGACAGTCGGTGGCGACGACCGGAACGCCGAGCGCCATCGCTTCGAGCACAACGTTTGGGCTGCCCTCATAGCGGGATGCAAGGCAGAAGACATCGGCGCGCGAAACCACGGCGTAGGGATTCGCGAGGTAGCCGGGCATCGAGACCGCGTCGTGTAACCCAAGCTCGTTTACAAGGGCCTCGAGCCGTGGGCGCTCGTCGCCCTCGCCCACGATAACGACTCTCGCGGTGGGCTCGGCGGCGCGCAAGCGGGCGAGCGCGTGCAGCAGGGTGGGCACGTCTTTTTGGCTACTGAGCGACCCGACCGTGACGATGGTTGGGTGCCGCGGGTGCGCCGGGTGCGCCGACGGAGCGGGGGGTTGAGCGTATGCGCGGTCGGCGCGGGTCGCGAGCCAGGGGTGTTCGGGCGGCTCGGCGCCGAGGCGCTGCACGCGGTCGAGGTCGATGGGGTTTCCGATAACCTGCACGCGTTCGGGCGGTGCTACGCGGTGTGTTATGAGCCCGGAGCGGGTGTCGAGGCTGTTGACGACCACCGCACGCGCGCGGGGGTAACTGCGGCGCATGAGCGCGAGCATCACGGCGCCGCGTAGCCCGCTGTAGGTCTGCGGGACAATCACGTTTGCCTCCCGAACCACTACCGGCACCCGCACCCCCGCGCGCGCGGCGCGGCGGGCGGCCCGTAGGGCCACCACATTGACGTAGTTCAACGTCGACAGCAGCGCGCGTGGCCGCGCCCGGCAGATGTACTCCGCGAGGGGCTTCACCGCCCGCCGGGCGCGGCCGGCGTTCAGGTTCACCACACGCACATCCTGCGGCACCTGTTCGAGCAACGGCCCCTGGGCCTGCACCAGCACGAGATCTACCGTAAACCCGGCGGCCCGGAGCGCGGCGGCGAGGTTCAGGATAACGCGCTGGGCGCCGCCGGCGCCGAGGTCGCGGATGAACAGCGCCACCGGAGCCGGGTCGTCCGAGGGGGGCTGCTCGGCGGCCGGGCCGGGCGCGGCGGCGGGAGGGTGCTCCTCCGCGGGGGTGGGTGCGGCCGCCGGGCCACGCGCGCCGCTGGGGGGGGTGGGCGCGCTGCCGGCGGTGGGCGCGCCGCGGGGGCCATGCGCGCTGGGGGTGGGCGCGCCGCCGGGGGTGTGCGCGCTGGGGGTGGGCGCGCCGCCGGGGGTGGGCGCGGCGCGGGGGGTGGGGGTGACCTTTACCTGGGGCGAGAATTGCGGTAATCTGCGGGGGAGAATGCGTCGCAATATCATTAAGTTTACTATCTTTTTGGGCGACTTTGCTTTACTGTTCGGCGCGCTGGCGGTTTCGCTGTTGTGGCGCGACGGGTTCGACGGCTTCGTCCCCTACTTTATACAACATCTTCCGGCGTTTTCGATAGTGTTCCCGGTGTGGTGCGTGGTGTTCTACATTGGGGATCTCTACAACTTCAGCGTTCCGCTGAAGCATCGCCGCTATAGCTACCTGCTGTTGATTAACCTTGCGCTGGCGGTGGGGTTCTTTTACGCGTTTCCGGGTTTGGAGCTCACGCCGAAGACAAACCTGCTGCGCATCGCGATTGTGTTTACGGTGCTGTTTTACGCCTGGCGCACGCTCGTTATCCGGGCGCTCGATAGGCTCGGGATACAGCGGCCGGTGCTGTTGGTAGGCTCGGATGAGCAGTCGCTCGAGATGGCGCGCAAGCTCATTGCCGATGTACGAATGGGGTACCGCATCGTCGGGATCGTGGAGGACGAGGGCGCGCCGGTGCCGCCCGAGATTCTCAAAGCACACGGGGCAAAGCTTCTGCAGCAGGCCGACGAGATCAAATCGCTGGTGGAGCGCAAGCAGGTGCACACGGTGGTGGTGAGCGACCACAACTTCGTGGCGCTGTATCGCATCCTCTATCAGCTGATTCCGCTTGGGGTCTACTTCTTCAGGCTCACCACGTTTTGGGAAGACTTCGACCAGTCTATTCCGGTGTTCTCGGCGCATGAGACGTGGTTTCTCGAGAACATCAACCGCCGCGTGACGCGCGTCTACGAGGTGGCGAAGCGCGGGTTCGACATCGTGGTGACGCTGCTGATGCTGCCGGTGGTGCTGCCGCTCGCGGCGTTCACCGCGATTGCGGTGCGGGCATCCGGGCGCGGCCCCATCATCTACTCGCAAACGCGGCTCGGCAGGAACG
>PUNW01000183.1 GCA_003552665.1 Spirochaetaceae bacterium
ATAATTATTCTTGTGTGCGAGGTTTCACAGAAAGGCGTAACCTGTATATTTATGCAGAAAGCCAGCCTGTTTTGGGCTTCACATAAATTCAGAGCTGCAGGGTCGGGTCCGCAGGGTGCGGGTTGCCCGGTCCTGCTTTTGGTTTGTGGCTAATAGGCAGACAGTGGAACCGCAAGGGCCGGGTGGCGGAAGTTGCTAAAGGGTGGCCGCCGAGAGGGTAGTGCCCCGCGCCAGGAGGGAAATTCCCGGTTTAAGCAGGCTACCGCAGGGTGCAAATCCCTGCCCCGGCCACTAAGCCAGCAGGTAAGCCGGTGCGAAATCCCAGGCCGGCGCCCGGCGGGGCCAAGCTGGGGGTAGGCTGAAAATACAGGATGGCCTGTCCTAAAATCTTCAGTCTGTGGGAGGCAGGTCCAGGCACAGGACACACGGGGCCTGCTGTTGTGAGGCCGGAGGGTGCCGAGCAGCCAAAATGCAGCCGGGAGGCGTAAGATGCCACAAAAGTACCGCAAGAAGCCGGTCGTGGTGGAGGCTATTCAGTGGACGGGCGAGACAGAGCGGTTCCTTGAGATCTTTGAGTTTATGGGAGACGGTAACCGCGAGGTGTGGCGCGAGGGAGACTGCCTGATTATCGACACGCTGGAGGGCAAGCGCCAGGCCAGTGTTGGCGATTACATCATCAGGGGCGTTAAGGGCGAGTTCTACCCCTGCAAACCCGACATCTTCCGGCGGGGCTATGAGCCAGTGGAGGATGCGTCAGTATTTCCCGAGGGCATATCGCAGCTGCCCCTCTCAAAGCGCACGAAGTCTGCCCTTGAGTCTGCTGGCGTCAAAACATTAACCGATCTCCGCAAAACGAGCGAGGAAGACCTGATGGATATATATGGCTTTGGATTTGTAGCGAGGCAAGAAGTACGAGAACTGTTGGGCCGCGAGGGGGAATGATGGGGGCAATAAGACCATGAGGGGAGGTCAAAAAATATGAATGACAAGCTGGAGGCAAAGGTGGCCGACAGGAACAGGCTTTCCGATCTCCTTAACTATCTGGACAGGCTGCAGAGAAATGAAGACACCATTAACAACAAGAACAGAGTTGAGGTGGTGTGCGCTGAGATTGATAAGGAGCTGGGCCTGAAAAATGTTTCGGAGGAGGAATGATATGCCCAAAAGAGACCCCGATCTCTCCATGCAGGTGGACGTCTGGATGGATGAGGACAAAACCTACATCAAGCAGGTCAACATCGAGACTAATCCGGTGTTCTGTGTTGCGCTCCAGTACTACCTGCTTTGTGCAGTGGCCGACATTATGGAGGAGTCGGACGCTATCGTGATGGGACACGGTGGGGATGCTGTATTCAGCAGGAATTGATCATCAAGCAGGGCCGGCTATACGCCGATAACCCGCATGAGGCCGCGTTGGAGATGAGAGAGCGGTACGGAGACGGCAGGTTAAGCCTCAAGAGAGTGTTCCCGGGTTGGAACTGGTTTGAGTTTACCATTGAGATTGCTGAGGAGGAAGACATGGACACCAACACCGAAGAAAGCATTCCTGGCCGGAAGGCCCGCTCCTACAGCGAAGTAGATATATCTGCTATGGGAGTCCCAACCACACAGGCCGTGGAGGCCGCAAACGAATTGGAGGAGCACGCACCGCCCCGCCTTTGGGAGCTGCACGAGTACCTTGATGCCCTGATCAGGCTGATAACTGCTTATCCAGCGCTGGACACGACAAGAATCGAAGACGTATGCGACGAGATTGAGAGGGAGCTGGGGCTTTTCCCCGGCGAGGAGTGATTGAGACGTGACACCTTTCTGCGTTGGATGTAGGCATAGGGCTTGGAGGAATGGCGACCCCTTTTGTTTAGAAGAGGGGATGCCGCTCTCTTCCGAAACATACCCCTACTGCGGTGGCAAGAAGTACGAAAGAAAGGACGACCCGCTGGTAGCCGATCCTGTGATTGAGGCCGAGGAAGCCTTCAGAAGCCCCGAGGCCATGGAGGCCCAGCCGGAAAAAGAAGAAGCCCCGCCGGCGCGGGAAAAGGAGCTGCGCTGCAGCCAGTGTGAGAAGAAGCTGGCTGAGGTGGCAAAAATCCTTTTAGGGAGCCGCGCGGTGCAGGTTAAGTGTCCCCGGTGTGGGGAGCTAAATGAAATTTGAACTTTTATAGAAGGGAGAGCCACCAGATGGCCGACAGGGACGGTTTTGTAAGGCTGAGCCCTAAAGAGCGCGAGCGTTTGAATGACGTTGCCCCCACGGAGATAAAGGCTACCAGCATAAAAGGTGTAAGCGATGAAGAGTTGGAGTTCTCTCGTCATGATGTTTTAGAAACACGCATTGGAGAGGTTGCCAGAGATATTGCCGAGGCCAAAGAGGAGCTTATTCTTGATACAATATACAGTTTCAAGCCAGAACTGAAGGGTTTGTCGGTGGAAGGGCTGGCCGAAAGGTGCGAGTTGAGGGTGCCAATTGGCAGGCCCGATATGGAAGAGTGGTGGCTGGACGGCGAGAAGATTTTGACATTCTATCCGCCCAAGATAGAGGAAAACGTGCAGGCAGAGGGGTTCTATGCCGTCAAATATAGGGCAACACAGAGAATTGAAAAACACGTATAACCAAAAAACCCAATAGCCAGCACCAAGTAGAGGCTCACGAAGCCCGGAGCCGGGGGACAAAAACCCCGGTATCCGGGCTTTTTTGCATTTTAAGGGGGATAAAACAATGCCAAGGCATTATGAGAACATGCAGAACAACGGAATGGGAGCAGCGAACGGAAACGGTATGCCAGCACCAATGGCGGCAGGGGGAGCGCCAGGAGCAGGGGCACCACCACCCCCACCACAGGGCGCTGGCGGAATGCCCCAGGGTATGCCCGAGGGAGCGGCACAGTCGCCTCTTGGACAGCTATCGCGGCAGGAGGTTGACCAGCTAGCCATGTCTCTTATTGAGGAAAACGACCAGCTGAGACAGCAACTAGCACAGCTACAGCAGATGGTACAGGGCGGTATGCAGCAGGGGATGGGGCCAGGAGCAGGAGCAGCTCCGCCGCCGATGCCCACAGGAGCAGGAGCGCCACCGACAGGCGCAGGCATGACCCCGGGAGCCGGAACCCGCCGGCCGATGATGGGATGAGGTGATGCTGAATGGTTGTAGACTTTGAGCCGAGACCCAAACACCAGGTCGAAAGCGAACTTACCAACAAGTTTCAATACTTCAGCGCCAAAAGGCAAGCATACGAGGAAGAAGCCATCGAGGATTACAAGTTGTATCGCGGGTACCGGGAGGCCCACGAGGACCTACAGGATGATGAAAACACATTCAGTTCCAGCCTGCATATCCCCTACGCCTATGAGGTGATAGATACCATACGGTCTAGGGTGGTATCTAGTTTTTTCGACAGCCAACCCTATATGGACTTTCTCCCCCAGCCCGAGGGCGGGGATGCCCACCAGATGCAGGTAAGCGAGGAGAAGGCCAAGGTGGCTTCCGCCCTGGTTGATATGCAGCTTGACAAAAACAACATCTACCAGCTTTTTTACGACTACATCACGTCCCTTTTGATTTTTCCTGCCGCTATCATGTCGGTGGGCTGGCGCTATGAGGAAAAGCCGATTAAGCGCAGGGTGAAGATGCCCGAGATCCTGCGGACACCGCAGGGCGTACAGTACACCGGCAGCTGGTATGAGCAGATTGTTGAGAGCGTTGAGAGTATCTGGGATGATAACGAGCTGTCTCTTGTGGACTTCTTTGACTTCTGGCCGGATCCGAGGGGTAAGGACATTGACGACTGCCGGGGTGCATTCCAGCGGGAGCGGTTGACTTACGAAGAGCTGGACCAGATGATGCGTTTTCTTTATGACTTGGACGAGGGCGTTATTTACGACGTTGACATTGAGAGTCTTTTGGGGCAGAGTGCAGGGATCGAGGACGGTGCGAACCGCAGGCTTTCGGAGATAGGAAAAGGGTACGAGGCTGGGGACGCCTACATGACGGATGGCCCCGACCGGGGCAAGAACATGTTTGAGGTGCTTCACTATTGGGAGGACAACCGCCACAGCATCCTCCTCAACCGGAGCGAGGTTATCTATGACGGCCCTTCCCCTTACTGGAGGCATCGGATGAAGCCGTTTGTTGTGGAATCTTATGAGCCGATGCCCAACGAGTTTTACGGGATGTCGGGGGTGCGTTTGATTAACCACCTGCAGCAGGAGCTGAACACGCAGAGAAAC
>PUNW01000372.1 GCA_003552665.1 Spirochaetaceae bacterium
CGAGCGTTGGCTTGCACCCCTTCATCTGTCTGCAGAGTACCATCTCGCATCCTCGCTTGCCAGCCATAGATCGTGCTAACCGAGAGGTTGTACTCCTTTGCAAGCGAAAGCGCAGAGCGACTTTCAGGCGGTAAGAGCTTCTTCAAAATAGTGTTGCGAAACTGCGCGCTGTAGCGTGGCATTTGTCACCTCCATCTCCATCAGGTTTAGGTGACAACTATTGTGGCAGAGCGCGTCCGACCTCTTGTGCGAGCTCTATAGGATCTTCACCCACGGTCACGGTTCCTTGCATCGTCACGTTATAAACTGGATCCACCGAAATCGGTTCTTCGAACTCGAACTCATCGCCGTCGAACGTCTCTATCACCTCGTCAAAAGAGAAGTTAAACGCGTCGACCGTTATGTTTACCAGCTCCTCGGTGAAATCTTCAGCGAACGTGCCGCTGAGAGTCAGCTCAAACGGCCCTCCTGCACTCGGCGCGCGATTGAACCCCGCATTGGTCAATGTCGGTTGCGGCTCAGCCAGCAAGATATACTCCGCTTCGCCAGACCAGATTTCGAGTTCAAATATGGATCCGGCCGACGGGAAACCCGTCAGATTCGCCTCCAAGTCAAGGCTGTACGAAGCGCGGCTCGGTTCAAGTACGTCACCCGCCTCGATAAGGCTGAGCACAATGTCAAAGTCCCCGTTGCCATCTGTCACATCTTCGCGGAAAAAGTCCAGAAAGAATACGGTGTAGGGTTCGCCTTCCATCTCAACAGGAAACCTGATTATCGCACCTCTGTCGAAACTCACCTCGGTGGGGTCACCGTCCAATGCTACCGTAGCGCTGCCAGCGCCGGAGTACAGGACCCCGCTGAACTCGCCCAAGACGTCATCCGGATCCGGGGAGGGCGGGAATGGCGGTTCATAGGGAAGAAAGCCGAATTGCTCGAAGAAAACCCCGTAGCCCTCGTCAGTGGACGGACGCAATTCAATCGTCTGAGCCCCTCTCTCTCGAGCATCCAGCCTAATCACAGTGTCGGGAACACCATAGTACTCTCCGAAGAACAGCACCTCCTCAACAAGTTGCTCGGTTTCCGGATCGAATGTCTCCTCTTGGAATCGTTCGCCCTGGATAGCGTAGACTATGTAATCAGTGTCGGGCTGTAGATTCCGGAACGTTACCGATTGTCCTTCTCCGCCGGGCTGAAGCCCTCTGCCAAAGCTCCACACAAATCGCGAACCTTGTAATATGTCAATTTCGCCGGCCGCGACGCGAGAGTAGCTCTGATATGATATTCCGAGCTGGTCGGCGCGCAGCCGTTTGGCATCCGGAGGTGCCTCGATAGTGCCGTTCGGTATAACTACCTCCGGAACGTCGTCCGCCTCAGCATACAGCTGCACGAAGCGATCTGCCTCAATGATGTGGACGAACAGCTCCGTCCCCTCAGCGATCTGGAGCGCCTGAATCGAGTCCTGGGATATGGTAACTCTGAGCTCGGCAGTCCCGGTTGGAGCGTTCACGCTCCAGTGGCAGCTCAAAAGAAGTACAGCCACGGCTGCAGCAGCAAGCGATAGCTTGGTCAGGTGGTAGATATCTCCGTATCGCGATCGATTCTTCTCAGATTGAGAGGTTGACATAGAGTTCCTCCGTAAAGGCAACGCCGTGTAGCGAAGCTGGGCGGTTTGGCATCCTGCTCTACTCTCCGGGTATGATGAGATCGAGCCTCAGCGTGGCAACGTCCGATTCCCTCGTTGTGGCCTCGCTTTCGGTGCGCTCCTCGACGCCGGCGGTATAGATACTCACCGTGGTTTCGTCCTCGAGGCTCTGGTCGCCGGATGCCGGTTCGTCGTCGCCAGTGGTGCTCGAGCTCTCCCCCTGACTCACGGTTGTGCTCTGGTTGAAGCGGTTTGATAGCCTCACGCGGCCCTGGAAAACGCGTACGTTAACGCCGTCGAACTCGAAGCTTGTTCCGCGGACTGCGGCGGTGGAGACCGGGCTCGAGAGGTTGAAGTCGCTCTGCACGCCCTCGACTGCCTGGACTTCGGCGCGTACGCGCCCGACGCCGAGGTGGAGGTCGGTTTCCACGAGGCCTTCGCGTTCTATGAGCTCTTCGAGGGTCAGGCGACTGAGCGCCGAGACCTCCAGGCGCGCCGCGGGGCCGACCTGAATCACGGCTCGCGCGCCGAAGCCGGTGGAAACGGTGGCTCCGGGGGCAACGGTCATACCTTCCTCGAGCGGACCCCAATCCTCCTGTGGCGTTGCTCGTATCTCGACGCGGCCACTGGTTTCAAGCACTCTGGCCTCCCCTGCCGTTGCGGCAGCGGCGAGCACCATAAACAGCGTGAGTGTGGTAAGCAATCGTTTCATCATCAGCCCCTTTCCTAAAAGCGCGTTGAAAGCTCGACGCGCCCGAGAAACTCCGGCTCTCGTTCGCTCGTGAACGCCCCCGCGCTGCCGGTGCCGGGAAAGAACATCCCGGCAGTGAAACCGAGCCCCAGGTCCGAGAGCGGTCGCGCGTTCAACTGCAGCACCGCCTCGGAGCCGATATAGTTGCCGGGATCGTCGTCAAGCCCGGGGTAGATGACCGTTTGATTCTGGACGGTAGATTCCACCTCGGTAGTAGGATCGAGCACAACCGGCTCGTCAGACGTGGTGAAGAAGGTGCGGCCGGTGAGTACTACCTGAAAACGACGGGCGCGCTCGGAGTCTGAGCCGATGAACGGCCGGATTGAGTACTGAAGCTCGCCCATGAGCAGATTCTCAAGCGGCAGAGCGATTGCGGTGCCGAAACGGGTACGGGTGATCGGGAGAAAGCGGTCGTCAAAGGTGTCGTCATCTTCATCGCGTTCGCCGCTGCTTGCGTATACTCCGCGCAGACTGAGCCGCGACGCGAAGAAGTTGGGGAAGAACCACCGCAGCCGAGCCGAGCCCATGTAGCCGACGTAGTCGTAGTCTTCGCCTCCGTCCCCCTCCGTTTCTACTGTGCCCATCGTACCGGCGCCGTAAATGTCGTGGTAGAGGTTACCGAACAGCGGGCCTCTGATACCGGCGACGGCGTAGCCGGAGCTAACGGTCTGTTCCCCGTCGTCGGCATCGCGCAGGTCAAACTGTCCAATTGCCCCGAGTACGACGGTCTGGCGGGCGAACAGCTCCGGAAAGCTGACCTCAGCAAGGCCGATTGCCCGGCGCGGGCCGAAGTCCTCATCGTCGTCGTCCTGCTCCCGCAGGTCGGCTCCGGTCATGCGGATGTTTGAAGCCGGGTTGAGGAGTAGGCCGCTGTAGGCCGCGCCCAGGCGCAGTCGTACCCTCGGGTAGGCGATCCGCGCGGATACGCCGTCCAGAGTGCTGTTTAACACCAGTGTGCTCGGGTCCTGGAACCGAAAGCGGCCGGCGGTGGCCTCAACAACCGAAGAGTCGCCGAGGAGCTCGGGGTAGAAGCCGCGCAGGCGAAGTAGGTCGAGGTTTAGGTACGTCTGGCCGCTGCTCCAGTTGTAGCTGCCCTGCACGGCGGTGTCGATGGTGCTGAGTTCGCCGATTGGGCTCACGCGGCGCAGCCAGAGCGCGGCGCTCAACGCGCTGGTGCGTGCGTCGGAATCCTGATGGTCTGCAGCGCGAACACTGCGAAGCGCGTCCAAGGTCACGCCCCAGTCGCCGCGCCCATGGCGTCGCTCCAGTTCGTCCGGGTCCAGCTCATCGGCAGGGGCGTCGGCAGGGAGCGCTTCGGCTTCAGGTTCACCGTCCGGCACGTCGTTAGCAGCATCCTGTGTGAACACAGCGAAGCCGGGAAGCAGCAGCAAGAGCGCGAGAGCGATGTAGCGATAGAGCGTGGAATTGATCCGACCGGCATGATCTACGGCCGAAAGAAAGCGATTGGTACTCCTCATATGCGGCCCTCCTCCCGAAGCGCCACCGCTCTGTTGAGAATGCGGAGGCCGCGTTCGCCGTCTACACGCATGGTGGGGAAGGCTTCACCCTGGATAACTCTGCGAAACTCGAGCTCGCGCGCTGCATAGCGCCCGTCCTGGACGATACGGTAAAAGAGGCCTCCCTCAATCTCGAACACCCGCATTATCAGGAGTGAGAGCTCTCCGAGGTTGATGGGGTCCTCAGCGTCCAGCTCAGGAAGCCCGGCTTCAAGATCGGCAAGGATTTCGACGGCTTCGGCTCGGGTTTGACCTTCGTCGATTTGCTCGGTTA
>PUNW01000294.1 GCA_003552665.1 Spirochaetaceae bacterium
GTCTTGCTCGCCATCGAGCAGCGCGCCGACGGCACGGCGAAGGAGCTCGGCGTTCTCAAACGCAAAGGTCTGTGCAGTGCCGGAAACCGAGCGGCCGGCGAATGCGGCCTCAAGCTCAAGGGCAGCCGCAACAGCCGTGGCATGGTCGATGTAGAGCTCCGGGTTGCCTCTTCTAATCTGATTCAGTATGGCTGTGACGGTACGCGCGACAGCATCACTGCAGCGCGGGACGCTCTCGAGCTCAGCGGGGAGCCCGCCCGGCAGCTGCAACGCAAATTCGCTTACGAGCAAGCGCTTCCAGAGCATGGTTCTGAGCGTCCCAAGCTCTGAAGGAAGGTGGTCCGCGGGAAACTCGAGCATGGAGCTCAAGAGCCCTGCGAGCTCGGTGCGCGCGGAACCGGGGGCAAACAGCGTCTCGCCGACGGCGGACTGCTCATCGAGTAGCCACGCAATAATCACGGTGGGGTCGCGGCTGTTTGCCGCTGCGCTCAAGGCGGGCCACTCGTTGCCGCCGGCAAGCGCGTCGAGCACCGCAACGTCAGGCTCGCCTTGCTCGAAGAGCTTCTCAACGTCGACGCGCAGATGCGGAAACGCCGCGAGCGCAAGGTCGCGGTACTGGTCGGCGGCCCTGCCGGGTTCAGGGAAAACCGCCCCAACCGCGGCAAACGCGGCAAGTGGGTCGTTGCGCTTGGCCACGTCGTCCTGCGGCTCGGCCTCGGCACGGTAGATGAGCAGCCGAAGATTCTCCTTATGCTGCATCTCGTACCAGAAGTGCGCCACCTGCCTGCGCGCCTCATACGGCGTGCAGTCGCTCACGTCTACCACCGCGGTGTCAGCGTTATGCAATGCAGTACATATCGCTCTGTAGCGTTGCTCAGGGTCGTAGACGGTGAGCACGCGCTCCTCAGCGAGGCGGCTGTTCAACGCTTCCTGCAGGAACGATGAGAAACTCATGCGCTATCCTCCAGCCCATGGGCGATCGCGATGGAGCGGTCTTCGGCGGCCTTTGCGCGCACACGGTCGGGCCAGATGCGGAACGCGAGGTGCGCCCAGTCAAACTCACCGCGCTCAAGGCTCTTCCAGATACCGGCGAGGTAGTTGGCCCACTGCTTGTGGCGAAACAGCCTGTGAAGCGGAGCGGCACAGATCGGCACGCCATCGTCATGGTCGGGCTCGTAGGGCAGATTGGCCACCCGCAAGAGCTCATCTGCGAACGCGGCGAGCTCCTCGTTATCGCGCGCAAGCCGGTCGAAGGTCTTCTGCTGCAGCTTGGAGCGCTCGGCCGGCGGCACACGCGCGAGCTCCTCGTACTGCCGCCGCACCGCTTCCTGCTTGGGGCGAATGTAGCGGTCTACCACGGTAAACAGCGTGGCCGAGCTCAAGCGGGGGTAGTACACCCAGACGGTATAGCCACCGCTTTTGGTGGAAAGCGGCCAGTAGATCGGGGCCTTGCGGCGGCTCTTGGAGTAGCGCTTGAGATGGTCCTCGAAGAAGCCTTTGGGCGAAGAGATATAGTCCCGAAGCGTTTCCACGCCAAGCTCCGCGCAGAGCTCGTGCTCCACCGCCTCGGCGCGCTCACCGTGCAGCATCGCAAGCACGGCGCGGATGCGGGCGACGATATCGGCGTCGCTGTCTGGGTCGTCAACCAAGATGCCGTCCCATGGGACGGTGATGGGATACTCGGAGTCGGCGATTGTGGGCTCTGCAACGCTTCCCTCAGGCGGAAGCGAGATAGCATCCGGGCGCGCCCGCAGCCACTGTTCGCTCACGATGTTGCCGCTGGTTGCCGGGAGACCGTTCGGCGATACGAGGGTGGCCGGGGGGACGACTGGGAGTGGGTCGAAGGGGTCGGGAAGCCGCGGCATTGAGTTAGCTGATAAAGCCACCCGAATATCCCAGCGCCCCATCGCATAGGAGGCGTAAGAGCTATCAAACAGTTCGCTGCGGCAAAACTGTGGTCCAGCCACCTCGTCAGTATCGCTAGCTGTCACGCCTGCTTCAAACCGTTCCCTTTCAAAATAGGAGACGCTGTCCTTCAGTTGTGACGTCACCCTATAGGCTTCAAACGTAAAAGCATTTACGTCACTACGCGAGAGAGAGTCTTCGTCCACTTGTGATAAATCTGTACAGTTGCTTCCGCAGAACGAATTACAGGTGGCCTTCCAGATCCAATTGTCCCGTCCAGCCGAGAGAAACTTTTTGGCATCGGGCTCGTACGTCGGAAACTCTAACGGCCACGGGAGCAATTTAGTGACTCCGACAAGAAACTTCGGGTGAAGGAATCGCTCCACAGACACTTTGAAAAGATGATCCCAAAGTGTCGAGTTGAATACTGCAACTGCCCGATTGAGGTCTTCGGGTGGTAAGTATATTGCGTAGCCAGTCACGCTAGGTATCGAGCCAGCGAACATGGGCCACGGGGTGAAGCGAGCAGCTCTTACAGGCCACGTTACCCCCGGCCGGAAGTAGTAATCAGGGTTGCGAATCACCGAACCGCTGAACGCCTTCATCTCCCGCCCCTCATCCTTCCAGTTCACGACCAGGTGAATGTCGCTGTAGTAGGGGCTGTACTCGCCGCCTTTGGCGAACGGTGCCCAGTACTTGCCCTGATGCGTGCGGCGGCGGCACCAGTCCTGGAAGGCCTCAAGGTCTTCCCGCCACGAGGGTGCACCGGCAAGGCCGGGGTCAAGCCTCCGGGCAGGGTCTACCTCCCACCAGGCGCGCACGAAGCGGAAGTCGTCGCCAGTCTGCAGGCCGACTCGCACCGTACGCCCTTCGCTCTCAAACGGCGGCAGCTTCACGAAGAGGTCTCGAATCGCCTCGTCTACCCAGTAGGCAAACGGGGTGTTCGGCACCTTGGAGAAGACCTCGGGGTTGAGCTTGAAGGTGCGCTCGGTGTCCGGGGCGCCGCTGCGGTCGGCTTGTACGGCGGTTTCAAGCGCGGCGCCTTTGTCGGTGTCTTTGAGGAGGCGGTAGAAGGTCGTCATTATCTTTCTCCGCTACGTTCGTGGGCCTTCCGGAACAGCTCGAGCAAAAACTCGCGCTTCTGTGCTACCTCTTCGTGCGACAGCACGAGCCGATAGCGATTGGAGCGGTAATCGAGACAGTTTATCTCTCTGTTTTCCAACTCGGCATCAACGGCCTCATCGCGCGGGAGCCTGACGTCGACTCGCACGTTTTTCTTCTGAGGGCGAAAGCGCACAAAGTTGTCGGCGATGCCGTGGCGCGCGAGCCCAATGTAGAACTTGTTGTACTTGAGCTCGAGGCCGGAGTCTATTTGATGTACGAGCTCGAGCAGGCTATCCACATCGGCCATGGTCTTCTTGCTGCCGCGCTGTTCCCAGTACTCTCTGTTGGTCGGCTCCGAGACTTCTTCGTCGTCGTCAACCTGCCCGACCTCGGTCTGGTCAAGCACCTTAGTGAAGAACAGCCCCACGTGGTCCTCGTGCTTCAGCGCCTTCATCTGCATCGCGATGATCGGGATCGCACCGTTGAAGAGCGAGATCACGTTTAAAAAGCGACTCGTGATATCTTCGGCCACTATTACCGCGATGTGCTCGTACTGACGGTAACGCTTACGCTCAATGTCCCAGTACTCAATCGTCCTGATGATGTGACTGGGGTCGGTGGCGCCGAGTTGCAGCTCAACCTCGTAACGCCGGAGCGCTTCCAGATCCTGAAAAAGCAGATCCAGCCTACCGGAGGTGGGCTGGCGGCGTTCCTTGTCTTTCAGTACAAGCTCACCAAGCCCCAGTATGGTGGGGTCGGCGGCGATCTGCTCCTGCACCCAGGCCTCGTTCAGTTCCGGGTGTTGCTTCAGACTGATGGTTTCAAAGGTGGTTACCTTCATTGCTTGCCTCCCCTCCTGATTGGAAGCCGGCGGTGAGTCTGGTCAAGTCGAGTTTCCGTTTCAGGTCGTTGTGAGCTGTGAACGGCAGCACGCGGTCGTGCTGCAGCATACCGATGACGCTGTCTACCGGTAAGCGTTGTGTTTCGGCGAAACGCTCGATATCGGCGCGGCTCGGCTTCCGTCGCATCGTGAACCTGCGGTACGCCTCCGGGTCCACAAGCACACTCCGCGCGAAGCTGTCGGCCTCGGCCTCAAGGTCACCACCCGCATCTTCGGTTTCAAGCACCGTGCGGTTGCGGTGCTTCAGCAGGTGCGCCGCTTCGTGAAAGAAC
>PUNW01000217.1 GCA_003552665.1 Spirochaetaceae bacterium
CGGCGGCTGCTTGCCAAGGCCCCGAACGTCGCGGTGATCGACGATCCGTCGAAGAACGAGTACCCGATGCCGTTGTTCTCAAACGACCGTGACGAGACCATGGTCGGTCGTATCCGTGAAGACCTCACGATCGAGAACGGCCTGAACCTGTGGGTGGTTTCCAACAATATCCGTAAAGGCGCGGCGCTGAACGCCGTGCAAGTGGCCGAAGCGCTGGTCAGCATGGACCTCGTACGCGTGCCGTAACGCTGCTACTACCGGGGGCCGCTCTGCGGCCCCCCAGTCGCCCGCTGCTCTGCATGGAAGGGAGTTCAGAATGACCGCAACCAGCACCCTCGTCGACCGGATCAGAGAACGCATCAGCGAGCTCGAGCCGCAGATGATCGCGCAGCGTCGCGATTTCCACATGTATCCGGAACTCGGCTTTCAGGAAGAGCGCACCGCAGGGATCGTAGAAGCGCATCTGCGAAGCCTGGAGGGGGTGACGGTCCGGCGCTGCGCCGGCACCGGCGTCGTCGCCGTGATCAACTCCGAGAAGCCCGGACCAACCGTGCTGCTGCGCGCCGATATGGACGCGCTGCCGGTGCAGGAGGAGAACGAGCTCGAGTATCGCTCGCGTTACGAAGGGGTGATGCACGCCTGCGCGCACGACGCGCACACCGCGATGCTGATGACCGCCGCGACCATCCTCCACGAGCTGCGCGATGAGATCCCGGGCAAGGTCAAGCTGGTGTTTCAACCCAACGAGGAAGTGGGAGGCGCTGAAGAGATGGTCGCCGATGGTGCGCTTGACGACCCGGCGGCGGACGCCGCGTTCGCGATTCATCTCTGGACGCCGCTGCCGAGTGGGGTGATCGGGATCAAGGCCGGCGGGGTGATGGCAAGCATGGATGTGTTCAGGATCACCGTTACCGGACTCGGCGGACACACCGGCTATCCTCAGGCCGCGATCGACCCTATCATCACCGCAGCCGAGATCATCCAGAGCGCTCAGACGATTCAGACGCGCGAGATCGATCTGATGAAGCCCACTGCGATCATGTTCGCGAAGATACAGGGCGGCACCAAGAACAACATCATTCCCGGAAGCGTGGAGCTCGAGGGCTCGATGCGCTATCTGTACGACGGCGGGCCGGGAAGCCCGGAGAACCCGGGGCAACGGCTGGAACGCATCGTGCGCGGGCTGTGCGAGGCACATCGCAACCAGTACGAGCTCGAGATCGAGCGCGAGAACACGGCGGTCATCAATGACGGCGCGATGGCCCAGGTGGCGCACTGGGCGGCGGTCGGCACCTTAGGGGACCCTGCGAGCATCGTGGAACACGCGAGCATGGCGGGCGAGGACTTCTCGGCCTTCGCGTCACGTGTGCCGAGCTGCTTCTACTTCGTCGGCACCGGCAATCCCGAGAAGCGCTCGGATTATCCGCACCACAACTCGCGTTTCAATATCGATGAAGACACCATGCGCACCGGGGTGGAGATGCACCTGCGCACGGTCTTCGAGTACTTCCAGTATCGCAAACGACAATAACGACAATAAGGAGAGACAGGATGCCGGCATTTGAAGTCAGCGAGTATCACCAGCGAATCGCGAGGACCAAAGAGCGCATGCAGCAGCACGGAATCGAGCTGTTGTTCATATCACAGCCCGCAAACATGAACTACCTCACCGGCTATGATGCCTGGAGCTTCTACGTCCACCAGTGCGTCCTGGTCTCTCTCGACGCCGAGGAGCCGGTATGGATCGGACGCGGCATGGACGGAAACGGTGCGCGGCTTACCACCTTTCTCGCCGCGGAGAACATTTACGAGTGGCCCGACCATTACGTTCATTCGGCCGAGCATCATCCCGTGGAGACGATGGTTGAGGTGATCAAGGCGCGCGGCTGGGATCACAAGCGTATCGGCGTCGAGATGGATCAGTTCTATTTCACGCACCGCGTGTTTCGGGAGCTCGAGAAGGGGCTTCCTCACGCGCAGTTCGTGGACGCCGATACGCTGGTCAACCGGGTGCGGCTGATCAAGAGCGACAAGGAGATCGAGTTCATGCGGTGCGCAGGCAAGATTGCGCGGTGCGTGATGGACGCGGCGGTCGAGAACATTGCCGTCGGCGCGCGTGAATGTGACGCCGCGGCGGCGATCGCGCACGCCGAGTACAGCGGCACCGAGGAATACGGCGGAGACTACCCGGCGATTGTGCCGTTGATGATGGCCGGCGAAGCCACCAAGACGCCGCATCTCACCTGGACCGACAAGCGCTACCAGCGCGACGAGGCGGTGCTTCTGGAGCTGGCGGGCGTGTACAAGCGTTACCACTGCCCGATTGCGCGCACGATGTTCCTTGGAAGCAATCCGCCGCAGATCATGCGCGACACCGCGAAGGTGGTGATCGAGGGCCTGCAGGAGACCCTCGCGTTTATGCGCCCCGGCATCACCGCCGAACAGCTGGAGGAACGCTGGCGGAAAGCCATCGCCCATTCGACGATCGTCAAAGAGTCGCGCCTCGGCTACTCGATTGGGGTCAACTACCCGCCTGACTGGGGCGAACAGACGGTCAGCCTGCGACCCGGAGACAAAACCGAGCTCGCGCCGAACATGACGCTCCACCTGATTCCCGGCATTTGGTATGACGATGTGGGGTTCGAGATCGATGCCTCGGTGCGAGTGACCGAGGACGGAATCGAGCATCTGTTCGAGTATCCGCTTGATATCATCATGAAATGAGGGACTGCGAGGCGGCGAAATGAACCAGCCGAGTCTTCAGGATGTCTTCAGGGCGCGCGGTCGAATCGCCGGTATCGCCGAACGGACGCCCTTGATTGAGTCTCCGCGGTTGTCGCGTACGCTCGGCAGCCGGGTTTTCGTCAAGCTGGAATCGCTGCAACGCACCGGCGCGTTCAAGGTCCGCGGCGCGGCCAACCGCATCCTCAGCTTCACCGCCGAGCAGCGGCAGGCCGGAGTAATCACCTTCTCCACCGGCAACCACGGCAAGGCGGTTGCGTATGTTGCAGGCCGTCTCGGCCTGCCGGCGGTGGTTTGCATTTCCGAGCATGTGCCTGCCTACCGTGCCGAGCGGATCCGCGAGCTCGGCGCCGAAGTCGTGGTGAAGGGGCACTCGCAGGATGAAGCTGAGCGCGAGTACCACCGTCTTATCAGCGAGCGCAACCTGCAGCCGGTGGTCCCGTTCGACGACCCGTACGTCATCGCCGGACAGGCAACAATTGGGCTTGAGATGCTCGAAGACGAGCCCGAGCTCGACACGGCGTTGGTGCAGCTTTCCGGCGGAGGGCTCGGTGCGGGGGGCGGCCTCGCGCTGAAGGAGATCAATCCCCGCCTGCGCCTGATCGGCGTTTCAATTGAACGCTCGCCGGCGCTGCTCGAAAGCCTCAAGGCCGGCCGGCCGGTAGAGCTCGAGGAACGTGATACCGTAGCCGACTCGTTGCTCGGCGGCATCGGTATGGATAACCGCTACACGCTGCAGATGGTAGACCGCTATTTCGACGAGCATATCGTCGTGGACGAGCCCGAGATAGAGCTTGGAATGAGCTACATGCTCAGTGAGCACAGCCTTGTGGTGGAAGGCGCCGGAACCGCTGCAATCGGCGCGCTTCTGCAACGTAAGATCACGAATCTTGGAAACAAGGTAGGCGTTATCGCCTCCGGAAGCGCGGTGGATCTTGCGCAGTACCTGGAAACGATGTCACGCCTACTGCGTTAACAATTGCTGCGTTAACGACGCAAGAGAGGTATGACCTGATGCATAGGACCGAGGAGTACTATCGTGAGCGGGTAAACAAGCTGGTCGGTGACCGCACCGGCCGCGTATTTCGCAATCCCAGTCGCTCGTGTCTCATACAGGATGCGGTTGAGCGCTGGATGGCGATTCGGCTCGCCGAGGGAACACTGGTAACCTGGACGCCGCGTGATTCCACCGGCCGCAGCCCGCGGGATACCTATATCGTGCGACACCCGGAAAGCGAGTCCAAGATCGATTGGAGCGCGCCCAACTCGATCCCAATGGACATTGAGACCTTCGACATGCTGTTCGAGGATGCGATCTACGCCCTGCGGAAGAAGGACCGGCTGTACGAGCTGCCGCGGGTAATCGGCGCCGACCCCACTTACTGTTTGCCGGTGACCACGATAACCTATAACGC
>PUNW01000092.1 GCA_003552665.1 Spirochaetaceae bacterium
CGATTACGTCACTCTCTTCCCCGAGCTGCGCCGAGTGATATACCTCGATCTGAATGCGACCGTCGGTGCGTTCCTCCACCAGTCGGGCGAACTCCTTGTTCCCCTGAGTGGTCGGATAGTCCGCGCTGTGCGTCTCTCCCAGCCGGAAGGTGCGGGTCTCTTCCGGATCCGGTTCAGCCGCGCCACCGGCCCAAACGCCGACCGCGATCACTGCCGCGAGTGCTACCGCGATAACGAGAAACTTCTTCATACTCTCATCCCTCCTTATTATTCCTCTGACTCCATACTACGCCCGAAATCGCAGAGCTGTCTCTGCAGGATCTTGCGTTATTGAAAACAATCTTGAGCAGCGAGGATCCGCGCCCGGGGCGGGCACCGGGGTGGTAGCACAATTTTGCTAGTGCAGGAGGGTCTTGCTCCGAAACTGCGTCGGGGTAAAGTGCACGTGCTGCTTGAACACACGACTGAAGTAGTTCGGATCCGAGAACCCCACCGCTGCGGCAATCTCTTTGACGCTCATCGAAGAGCCCCGTAGCAGCCGCTTGGCATGCGCAACGCGAACCGAGTTAAGGTAATCGACGAAGCTGTAACCGGTATGGAGCTTGAATGCCCTGCTGAAATAGTAAGGGGACAACCGCGCCTCGCGCGCCGCGTCTTCCAGACTCAGACCCTGGGCGAACCGCGCATCGATGAACTGTCGCGCTTTTTCGATCTGCCTGTGAGAGTGCTCGCGAATCCGGCGCTCACCGGTTCCGCTCAGCGCGACGATCGCCTCGCGCAGCGCGTGCTGCAATTCACCCGGCTCACCGGAGGCCTCAACCTCCTCGAGAACGAGACATCCATCGCGGCGCAGCTCGCTGGGCTCGAGGTCGAGCTCACGCGCCAACACGATCACCAACTCCATCACCCGTCGCCGTATCGTCCGAAAATCAACACCGCCATCAACAAGCTGGTGCACCAGAATCTGCGATAACTCGACTCCACGCTCCTGGTTTCCGGCTTGAACGGTCTCCCACAACTCTTCTTCCAGGCGGTGGATTTCTTCATCGCCGGGTGCACCGCTCGCCGGCGCACGCGCGGGCTCAGCAGCCACCACCACTGGACGATCCGCGTCGGAGGCGGCACGCGCCAATAGCGCGTTGCGGAAACCGCGGCTCGCTTCCGAGACCGGGCGTGCGACGCAGTCCGCTCCGGCCATGCAGGTGATCGAGAGCTTGCGCCCTATCGCCTGCACCCCTTCGTCAATGAGGGCATCAACAGAGGCAGACGGAGAGGGTTCGGCAAGCGGCCGCAGAATCAGCATGTGTATGATGCTCTCGCAGTGGGCCACAAGCACGTCGTACCCGTGCTGGGCGAACCCGGCCTTGAGTTCTCGCACGCAGCGGCGGCGCAGTACTGAGCGCTGCGCCTCGTCTTCCACCTGCATCGGATACGACGCAAAATCGACATAGATCGAGGCGGCAATACCCTCGCGCCCTTCGAGCTCCAGGGCTTCAACTTGGCTCCGCATCTGTTCCGGGCCAAGATCTCCTCGAACCAGACCGAGCACCAGCGCCTCCTCCAGCGCGTGGTATGACTGTTTTAAGCGACGTTCACGTTCCACCTGTTCTCTGTCGGACCGATGCTGATCATCGAGCTGGGCGACAAGGCTGTTGATCACCTCGATGACGCGCTCGTTAGTGGCGGGTTTGACGATGAAATCCACAACGCCGAGCCGGATCGCCTGTTGCGCATAATCGAAGTAATCGTAGGCTGTCAGGAACACCAGCTTGGCGTGCGGGACCAGCTCCAGGATACGGCCAGCGGCCTCCACCCCATTGATTCCCGGCATCTTGATGTCCAGCAACACGATCTCGGGTCGTTCCTGCTCGGCAAGCTCGACGGCTTCGCGACCGTTGGCGGCGTCCAGCACAGTTGCGATGCGGGAGCACCCGCGAGCCACGATGTAGCGCAGTGCATCGCGCTCCATCTGTTCATCGTCAGCGATCAAGAGCTTATAGGTCATAATCCTCCGCTGCAGCCGTCCCGCGCTGTGCCGGGACCTCGATCTCCACTGTAGTTCCCTCGCCTTCGCGACTGTGAATCTCGAACCGTGCCGCTTCGTGATATACCAGATACAAGCGCTCGCGAACGTTGGCAAGGCCGATGCTTGCCGAGCTCGGGTCGCGACTCGACGCATCGGCGTTCAGCACCTCCTGCAACCGCTCGGCGGGCATGCCGACGCCGGTGTCGACGACGGCCACACGCACATTCCCGTTGTGTTTGCAGACCGACAGACGAACCTCGCCTCCGGATTCAAGCGGTTCGATTCCGTGCTGCACCGCGTTTTCGACCAGCGGCTGTATACTGAAGCACGGCACCTGAACACCGCTGAGGTCGGCATCACACTGCAGCTCGAACCGCAGGCGCTCCCTGAAACGATGCTTCTGAATGTGAACATACTCGCGGACGATCTGCAGCTCCCGCTCTATGGAAGACAACGACGAGCGGGTACCGAGACTGTGCCGCAGGAGCTTGGCGAGCGACTGAATCAGCCGCGCCGACTCTTCGGCACGCTCGAACATCGCAGCGCGCGAGATAGTGTTGAGACTGTTGAAGAGAAAATGAGGGTTGATCTGTGCCTGCAGCTGCTGAAAACGAGCGTGCTCGAGCGAGCGCTCCATCTGAACGTTCTTCAGCTCCTCACGATGCAGTTTGCGCTCCAAGGCCGATTTGTCCTTGAGATCGTTTACCAGCGAGGTGATGTTGCGTCTCATACGGTTGAACGCTTCGGCCAGCATATCGATCTCTTCCACCGAAGATACCACCACATCACCCTGGTCCAGCTCGCCGTGTGCCATACGATGCGCTGCGGTTGCAAGCTTGCGGATCGGCTGCGTGATACGGCGAGTGAATACCAGCAGAAACAGGAGAAGCAACACCCCCATCAGCAGGATCCCCGACAACGCGCCGAACCCCATCAGACGCGCATGGCCGCGTAAGACTGCGTGGGTTTCCAGCCCCTCCGACAGACGGACATGCATCAGGCGTTGCGTGTAGATGAAGAGATACTCACTGATCCGTTCGGCCCGCAGTAACGTCCGATAGTGGTCGGGATCGTTTGCTGAAACCTGCTCCACCGCCTGCTCGCCGGCCTCGGTATACGCCCGCAGCCCGTTGCGCAGCGCGCGTAACTCGAAAGAAGCCTTCACGCTGGTAAGGTTATTGCGTCGCACGTCCTCGTACTGCCGCCGCAGCTCCACCAGCGAAAGCCGAAAAGCCTGCCGGTGCTCGTCTTCGCGCTGCCGAACATATGCCCGCAGGTTGCCGGTGCTGTTTTCCAGCTCGCGATGGAAGCGCTGAATGCTATGATAGCCGACGAGGCTGCGATCAAAGCTGTTCATGTAACGTTGCGTGTGATAAAGCGTGAAGATATTGAGCACACCCGCGCCGAGGATAACCGCCATGAACAACAGGAGCTGGGTCGTTTTCAGCGGCAGCCGCATCCGGCCGAATCTCTTCAGAAACGCCATCTCTACCCTACCGGTATCGTTATCTCCGCGCGTGTACCGCCATCGGGGGTGCTTTCGAGTTGCACCGTATGGCCCCGGCCGAACTGCGCGGAAAGACGCGCAAGCGTTACAGGCAGGCTTCCATACGTCTCCGCGTCAGCCGCGCGTACTGCGCCGTCGCGGTGAACGTACGGCTGTGGATCAAAACCGCCTCCGTTGTCGTCCACCACCACCGTCACCGTCCCGTAGGACCGTCGCACCCGCACCGCGACCCTCCACGGCGGCTCGGTGTCATTGAAGGCGTGGTAGACGCTGTTCTCCACAAACGCCAAAACGGCGTAGTGCGGCACGTAACATGCGTTGAGGTCGACCCCGCCCCCGGGCGCGCAGACCACCTCGGTAACGAGTTGCTCGCCGAAACGCGCCCGGGAGAGCTCGAACAGCACCTCAGCCATCGCGAGCTCGTCCGCGAGCGGCAACAGCTGCCCCCGCCGTCCGTGCTTATAGCGAACAAACTGAGTGAGGCGCCGAAGCAGATGGCGGCTGTTCTCGGCATTCTCCATCGCACACAGGTTCGAGACACTGTTTAGTAGCCCGATAAGATTCTCGAGCTCATGGCTCTTCACACGTACTATCTTACTCGCCCGCTGACGATTCC
>PUNW01000206.1 GCA_003552665.1 Spirochaetaceae bacterium
GGCGGCTCAAGCCCCTGGCGGCGTTGCGGAACGTCCTGGCTCATGAGTACCTGGATCTGCGCTTCGTCAGGGTGCGGAGCTTTGTCCAGGAGGATGCTCAAGCCGTCCGCGATCTGGCTGACGCCGTAGACCGTTGGATGCAGCAGGACGGAAGCGCGTAGCATACGAGCCCCTTCGTTTCGGGCACAAGCCGGCACGAAATCTCTCGCTTGCCGCTCCGCCGCTTCGCCGCTTCGCGGGCCGATTCCGCCCCTGCCGCGGCGCGTGGTACAATCCGGCGCAATGATGAAATCTTCACAACCGTCGCAAAAGCCCAGCTCGCCGCCCGAAGGGCATTGCGCCGCAGCCTCTGCAGCCAGGCCCCGCGTCGCCGCACGGGCGAGCCGCAGACTCGCGCTCGCGTTTCTTGCGCTCATGCTCCTGCCGGTCCTTGCGGCAACACAGAATGGCGATCCTCCGCAGCCGGACCCGGCGGCGGTTACTCAGAGCCTGGTAGAACCGCGCTCGGTGAAGCTTCACCCGTTAGACGACGAAGCCGGGCATGACGCCTACCGCTACGCGGTGTCCGATGAGCGCATCTGGATCGAGCCCGCCGTTCCCGATGACGCACCCGCCTACGAGCTCATCTTCGACCTGTCCGCCGAAACTCCCCTGATCCTCAGCGTGAGCGACTCGCTTCGTCGTTACAGCCGCGTACTCCTGCTCGATGATGAGATCTACCCGTTCGCGATTGAACACCTCCTGTTGGTGCTGCCTCCCACCCACCCGGTTCACCCCTGCGCCTATCTGCAGTGGAGCTGCGAACTGCCGGAGGACGACGCGGCGATTACCGAGGATACTCTGCTCTACCACGTCGACGGTGAGGTGGAGGTTCCCGGTGGGTTCACCTACTCGTTTCAGGCCGCGATCACGCTACGCATGCCGGAAGCGGTTCCAATCCGCTTTGAAGACCGTGCTTCGGGCCAAGGTTACGAGCTCGTGGAAGAGCTCGATAAGCTTCCCGACCGCGCCCGCTTCTCGGCGCCTGAGGATTACCAACGCTACCAAGCGGGCGACTGACCGCGGCAGCCGCCCCGACGGCACGCGGACGATCACGCCGACATCGCGCTCTGCGGCCAGCGGGAAGAACCGCTCGGACGGGCGCAGGCGGAACATATTGAAGATGATCTGCACCGTGCTCACATTGGGGTACTCGATTGCTCTGATCGCTTCTTCGACTTTCTCCACCGAGACGCCCATGAACGCGATCTTACCCTCGTCCCGCAGCCGATCGAACAGCTCGAATATCTCGGGCCGGTAGTAGACCTCGGTTGGGGGGCAATGAAGCTGTATCAGGTCGAGACATTCCAGGCCTGAGTTTCGCAGGCTGTCTTCGACAAAGCCGCGCAACGCTTCCGGAGTGTAGGCCTCGGCCGTGTGCGGCTGCAGCCTGCGTCCGCACTTCGTGCCGATGTAGATGCGCTCCGAGCGCCGGCGCACCACACGCCCCACCGCCGCTTCGCTCTTCCCCCCGCTGTATACGTCGGCGGTGTCCAGGAAGTTGACGCCGCTGTCGATCGCTTCGTTGAGCACCCGATCGGCGAGCGCATCGTCAAAACGCCCTTCCCAGCCACCTCCCAGCTGCCAGGTTCCAAGCGACACTTCAGACACATCCCAGCCGGTCTTACCAAATCGTCGATGCTGCATTGCCGATTCTCCCTTCGATATCGTATTCCCGCCGCCTGCGGGCAGATAGGATGCTGTGTGAGATACGCGCTCGTGTCAAGCTTCCGCCCGCGCAGCCCGCGCGGGTTGCGGACGCGGGCAAGAACGCCCGGGCTCAGGCGGAAGCACGGGCAGGAATGCACGCGGGTGAGCGCGGGCTCCCCGGTCCTCGACAGAGCGAGCGATGCGTCGTACACTGTGGCGGTCAATTAATTGCATGCAATCAATGGAACGTGGTGAGGACGGCGTGAGGGGAGATTCCGACGCCCGGCACAACGAGAACGGAAGCTCTGGGGAGCAGCGTCCGGTTACGATCTATCAGATCGCCCGCGAGCTCGGTGTCTCAGCCGGCACGGTGTCCCGGGCACTCAACGGCTCGAATCTCGTCGCCCCGGACACGCACGAGCGCGTCACCAGAACCGCCGAGGAGATGGGCTACCTGAAACGGCGCATCCGGCGGCATCGAGCCCGCGCCATTCTGAATGTGGCTCTGTTCCTTCCGTTCGGCGGCGAGAACTACCTGCACCTGTTCTACGACCCGGCGGAGTTTATCCACGCACTGCACACCGGGTTCGGTGAGGTGCGCGCGAATGTGATCACCCTGACCGATGCTTCGGGAGTTTCGATCTTCGAGCACAAGAAGCACGGCGAGATCGACGCCTGCGTGTTCGGCTTCACAACTCCCACACCGGAGCTCCTCGCCGCCATAGACGAACGCCGGGTTCCGGTGGTACTCATCAACCGCATTGATCCGCAGCACAACTATGTGGCGTCCGACCACGCCGCGGGTATGGAGCGCCTGCTCGCGCACGTGCTCGAGCTAAACCCGTACCCTCGACCGTGCTTCCTCGGGCTGCCGGCCATCCCGCAGGTTTCCGAACTGCGTCGCGATGGACTTCTGCGGGCGGCCGCTTCGCGCGGCGTCCGGCTCTCGACTGACGATACCTGGGATCTCGGTTCGCTCGGCGAGATTACCCCGAGGTTGATCGAGGGCCTGATCGCCACCGGATACGACACCGTCATGTGTTTCAACGACGTCGTTGCCGTCTATATCTATCAGTGCGCGCTGAGCATGGGCCTTCGGATTCCGGAGGTGTTCTCGCTGACCGGTTTCGACAACTCCCCGGTGCGGAGCCTCGTATCACAGCCGATTACGACCGTAGATCTCACTGTGTCCGAGCTCGGCCGGCGCGCAGGAGCATGGCTCAGGGAGAGGATCATCGAGCGTAGCGATGAGTCGCTGCAGCTGCAGGTTCCCGGTGAGTTGGTGGCGGGCACCACGGTTGCAGCTCGGCCGGACCGGGCGCGCGGCGGTGGAGGCGGTGGATACGGGTAGAGACCGGCGGGGACGGCCGTTGGAGTCGACCGGAAGCTCGACCGAAGACAATGCGGCATGCCACCCCGAACGACCGGCCCGAAGGACCGCTCCGAAGGGGCCGCAAGAGAGAAAAGGAGAGGGGAACCATGATCAGGACCGAGATGCAGCTCACAGCCGGAGATCTCAAGGGTATGCTCGAGCGCTTCTTTGAGCTCGCCGGCGGAAAGATCCTCGCGCTCAACAAGCGCTGGAATCCGCAGGATGGCACGCCGGTTTTCACCGTCGCCGGGCGCTACACATCGCGCGGCTGGACCGAGTGGACGCAGGGCTTTCAGTTCGGAAACGCCGTCTATCAGTTTGACGCCACCGGAGACGAAAAGTTCCTCACCCTCGGCCGTCGCGCCACCGTGGACCACATGGCGTCACACGTGAGCCACATCGGGGTACATGACCACGGATTCAACAATGTGAGCACCTACGGCAACCTGCTTCGCCTGATGCGCGAAGGCCGGATACCTGAGGACGAGTGGGAGCGCGAGTTCTATCGGCTCGCGATCAAGCTCTCGGGCGCCATCCAGGCCGCACGCTGGACCCCGACCGCCGACGGACTCGGGTTCATCCACACCTTCAACGGACCGCATTCGCTGTTCTCAGACACTATCCGCTCGCTGCGCGTGCTCGCGCTCGGCCACCGGCTCGGTCACGTGCTGATGGGGGAGCAGGACGAGCGGATCTCGCTCTTGCGCCGCTACCTGCAGCACGCCGAGGCCACCGCGCGCTACAACGTCTATTTCGGCGAAGGCCGCGACCGCTGCGACGTGCGCGGCCGGGTGGTGCACGAGTCCATCTTCAATGTCACCAACGGCGTCTACCGCTGCCCGTCCACTCAGCAGGGCTACTCGCCGTTCACCACCTGGACCCGCGGACTGTCCTGGATCTTGTGCGGCTTCGCCGAGGAGCTTGAGTTCCTGGAAACGATGGAAGATGAGGAGATCGAGGCCGCTAGCCTCGCGCAGCTTCCAACCAGGGAAGCGGTCGTCACGCGCTTTCGCGAGACCGCCGAGGCGGTGGCCGACTACTACATCGAGAACACTCCCACCGACGGGGTGCCGTAC
>PUNW01000371.1 GCA_003552665.1 Spirochaetaceae bacterium
CCGCCGGCGTACTCCTCGAGCAACTGCCGCAGCGTCACACCCATCTCCGCTTCGTAACACCCCGGAGAGTTGACGTTGCCGCTTATCGTGAAGAGCTTGGTGCCGGTAGAGTCACCGATCCCGATGCTGCGGTACCACTCGGTACCGTTGCGGATTATCGCCGGCATATGTGCGAAGGTTTCAACGTTGTTGATCAGGGTCGGCATGCCCCAGAGCCCTTTCTCGGCGGGGAACGGCGGTTTGATGCGCGGATAGCCGCGTTTGCCTTCGAGCGACTCAAGCATCGTCAGCTCCTCACCGCAGAGGTAGGAGCCCGCGCCCTTTCGCAGCTCGATCTCGAACGACCACCCGGTCCCGAGGACATTGTCGCCGAGCAAGCCTTTGACACGGGCGGCTTCGAGCCCCCGGCGGGTTCGTTCGATAGCGGTGGTGTATTCGCCGCGCAGGTAGATATAGCCCCGGGTAGCCATGATCGCCCATCCGGCGATCAGCATCCCCTCGATGTAGAGGTGCGGATCATGCTCCATGATGATGCGGTCCTTGAAAGTCCCGGGCTCACCTTCATCGGCATTGCAGACCACAAAGCGTTCTTCGCATGAGAGGCAGGCTTCGCTCGTAAACTGCTCTTTGAGCCCGGCCGAGAACCCGCCGCCGCCGCGCCCCAGCAATCCGGAATCCACGATCCAGCCGATGATCTCCTTGGGCTCGAAGCGCACCGCCTGCCTGATCCCTTCATACCCGCCTGCTGCAATGTAGTCTTCAATGCTCTCGGGGTTGATCTTCCCCACATTCTTCAATGCGATGTGGCGTTCCTTGGTACGCATCGGTTCCTCCCCCGGACTGCCGCCCGGCGTGCTCACGGCGAGGACGGGGTTGCTCAGCTCCGCCGCCGGTAGTCCTGCAGAACAGCCCTGATCCTCGCGCGGTCGAGGTTCTCGTGCACCTCACCGTTCACCATCATTGCCGGTGCGCCCGCGCAAAGACCCAGACATTCAGAAAGCTCCAAGGTGAACAGGCCGTCGTCGGTAGTTTGGCCGGGTTCGATCTCGAGCTCTTCCTCGAGGGCCTGAATAATGTCGTCCGCGCCGAGTGCATCGCACATCGGGGAACGGCACGCTCTGATGACGTGCTTGCCGCGTGGCGTGATGCTGAACATGGTGTAATAGCCGACCACCCCGTAGACCGCGGCGAGCGTAGTGTTGAGGTACTCGGCTACCCTCCTGAGCTCCTCCTCAGGGAGGTAGTTCTGCGGGTGGCTGTCCTGTATCTCGTGGAGGATCAGCAGCAGATACTCCGCCTTCGGAGGGTACTTGGCGAGAGTCCGATCTGTGATCATACCTAATCGTAAATCCAGTCTGCAGCGCTGTCCAGGATTAGTTGAGTATTTGCCTCAATGTTTCGTTGGTTTTCTGCGCCGTTCACGGTTATTCTGTCTCGGGGGGTAGTTGAAGCACGATGAGAATCTGGGACGTGAGTCCGGGGTACCTAAGCCGGCAGCATCTGCTTGGTGAGCATCGGGAGCTGCACGGGATTGTGTCGATCATCACGAACCGCAAGACCGGCTATGCGCGCCACCCTGAGACATTGCGTTGGGCTGAGTACGGGTGGGCGCTTCAGCGGCGGCACAGATTGCTGGCCTGTGAGATGCGGCTGCGGGGCTATCAGGACCGAACCCCGGTCACAGTCGACTGGAACCCGGGACAGTGGCCGGCGCAGTACATTGATCCGCCCGCCCGGCAGTACGAGCTGCTGCGGCGCAAGTACGCCGAAGCCGGGAGCGCGGCGCGTATTCCGCTGCCGACCTCGGGACAGGCGCTGTGGAGTCAGCACAAGTATTCGGTGCTTGCCCGTGACCCGAAGGCGTACAAGGCTATTGGGCGGAGTCTCGCGAACGGATTCGGGCGCTCAGAGCGCGAGTACCATGAGCTGGCTCGGACGCTGGTAGAGATCCTGCGGCAGCGCCCGACTCCGGGGGGAATCCGCAACGCGGTAGAACATATGTGGGGATACGTCTCGGCGGATCCGCCGCTGGCTACGTCCCAAATAGAGACGCTATCTTCCTCGGCGCTCTTGAGCGAGGTGCAGCAGCGCGCCCTGCACAAGGGAGTTGCGTACCTCCTTGCCTCTACGGCTCTGAGCGAGCTGATGGCCTGGCTGGAGGCGTGATTCGGGCCGTGTGCCGGCCCTTGGTCTGCCACCGGCAAGTTCGGAACCGCGTGCGAAGCCGTGCAACCGTTGCGGACAGCGGGCCCGCCGTGCCATTCGAGCGGAAGGTAGCCGCGGAGCATGCCGGAGAGCGCGATTGGAAGCCGGAGCAGCATGCCGCGTACGAAGCGTTGTACCGAGCTCTCGATACCATACTCGCGGTAATAGCGCTTGCTCTCGTCGGCCAGGTTAGGAAAGGGCGCTGCGTGTGATTGGGTGAACCGCCTGCTCAGCATATAGGCGTTCAACAACTCGAACCTGTGCCTGCGCCGAGGAAAAGATGAGCCGAGCTGTCAAAGTTTTTCTTGTCAACGCCATATAGTTGTAGTTACAATAATATTATGAGACGCAAAAGACAACGGTACAAGGTAGTGATTCCATTGCTGATCGCGGCGGCTGTGGGCACAATTGCAGTGGGAGCTTTCGGTGGCGGCGGTGGAGAGGAAGCGGAGGAGCCCCTGCCCGACGCCGGGGAGGGGACGCCGACGATCACAGGGCTGACCACCGGCGAGGGGACGCTTCGGGCCTCGGAGCAATCGCTGGAGGTGCAGCACACGCTCGACGAGCTCGCCGACAACATGATGTCCGGGGGGCCGCCTCCTGACGGGATCCCGTCGATCGATGAGCCCCGGTTCGTCGGCGCCGAAGAGGCTGAGCTTGATCCCGGCGATAAGGTTGTCGGGCTCGTCCACGACGGAGTCGTACGCGCCTACCCACAGAGCATCCTTGTCTATCACGAGATCGTGAATCACAAGATCGGTGATGAGAACGTGGCCGTTACCTACTGTCCGCTCACGGCTACGGCGCAGGCGTTCAAGACCGGCAGCACGACGCTCGGCGTTTCGGGACGACTGGTGAACAGCAATCTCGTGATGTACGACCGTGATACCGGCAGTCTGTGGCCCCAGATCGTAGCGACTTCGATTGCCGGAGAACATGCCGGGCAGGCACTCGACGAGTTGGAGCTCTATTGGACGACCTGGGAACGCTGGCGCGAGCAGTATCCCGAGACTGAGGTGCTGAGCTCCGATACCGGTCACGTCCGCGATTACAACCAAGACCCGTACGGCGCATATAACCCCGCGGGAGGCTACTACACCAGCGACCGCACGATGTTTCCGGTGATGCACGAGGATGAGTATCTGCATCCCAAGCACATGGTGGTCGGGGCTCGTACCGAGTCGCACGCAGTATTCTTCGACCTCGACGAGCTGCGTGAGGCGGGCCTCCAGACCACCGGCCGTTTCCTCGGGGTATACAATCGGAGCCTCGATACCGGCTACATCTACGCGCTCGAGAACAATGAGCTCGAGAACACTGCGGACCTTCGGTACGACGACGGGCTGGTTCAGGACGCAGGCAGCGGAGAGACGTTTTCACCGGGAGAGCTGCCGTTCAACCGGCTGGTAGCCGTTGAGGCGTTTTACTTTGCCTGGAATGCGTTCTATCCGGAGAGTGAGCATCCATGATCGAAGCGTTTAAACGCGCTGTACGCGTAGCCGGACGACTATTCACGGTCGGCCGGTATCGGAGGATGGTAGTCGTGATCGCCGTCGCGTATCTCGCGGCCTTCCTTGCGGCATTGCAAAACATCACCGCCTCAACCGGGACCTTCACGGTTATAACAGGTGACCCGGCCGCCATGTTTCGCCGCACGGGGTTTCTGTTGTTTGACGCATTCGCGCTGATACGAACTCCGGTATTCACGCTGCTCGTTTCCCCAATCAATATCCTAATCGGTGTGGTGATCTCGCTCCTGGTGGCGATCAATCTGTGCATGACCTATCTCGCACTGCGGCGGCCCCGGGCATGTTCAATCACCCGGGCGTGTTCAATCAATAGAGCCTCCGGTATGGTGGGCGTGGTGCCTGCTCTGCTCGCCGGCGGAGCCTGTTGCGCTCCTACTATTCTGCTGATAGTGGGGCTGCAG
>PUNW01000405.1 GCA_003552665.1 Spirochaetaceae bacterium
AGTTTCACAAAGGGGTGACACAGCTGACGGAAGAGGGGTTGCTGCAGCTGTTCACGCAGAACCGGGGCAACCGGCTCATTCTCGGAACCGTCGGTGAGCTGCAGTTCGAGGTGATTCAGTATCGGCTGCGCGAGGAGTACGGTGTGAAATGTCGCTTCCAACCGCTGCCGTACGAAAAAGGGTGCTGGCTTCAATCCGACGACCCCGGCGAGCTCGAGCGGTTCATCCGCCTTCGTTCACAACAGATCGCCTATGACCGCCACGGGCAGCCGGTTTTTCTGGCACGGTCGGATTGGCTCCTGCAGGCGACAATCGATGACAACCCGGCGATCAGCTTCGAGTCCAGCTCGGAGGTGATCGCTTGAGGCCCGAGCCACGCAATCGGGCTGGGGCTATCAACCGATGTAGCGTACCTTGGCACGGTCGAGGTCGTCATCTGTCAGCGACTGCCGGCTCTCGGCCGGTCGTCCGGCACCGATTACCGCCGCAACCGCAAGGTGCCCGGGCAGCTCGAGGACTTCGCGCAGATAATCCTCGGCCGTGCCGCCGCCGGGATGCGTCCGGTTTCGGATCTGAGCCCAACAGGCTCCCAATCCAATGTCGGCCGCCGCGAGCAAAATATTCGACGCTGCGATCGCGCAGTCTTCTACCCAGACATCCGATGTGCGGGTGTCGGCCACAACCGCGATCGCGACCCTCGCCCCCGCCAGGAACTCGGCCCCGTGCTTGGCGCGTCCCAGCCGGGCGAGGGTATGCCGGTCGGTAATGACGATGAACTCCCAGGGACGGATGTTACGCGAAGTTGGCGACAGCAGTGCAGCCTTCACGAGCGTGTCGATCTCGTCCTCCGACACCGGGGCGTCGGAAAAGCTGCGGATACTGCGGCGTCTCTTGAGCAGTTCTACGAACATCGAATACTCCTCGGCTCGGAATACGGTTTTCCGAATACGGTTTCCGGAACACGGTTCGAGGAACACGTGAGCGCGTGCCTTCGCACGGCTCCACCTATTGTACCCCGTATCGCGTACCCGAGAAAAGGCCCGGTTCGTCTGACGGCACCGCCGGAAGCTTCGGCTATGCGCCGCATGCGCACGCATTGGAAAGCCTGTGCCGCAAGGCTTCCCCAGCGGCGTTCGGCATGCTATCGTGGCCCGCGATGAGTGTGACCGACCCGAATCCGCAGTCGCTGCCTGATTTCACCGTACGTACCAATGCTCGTGCTAAACACGTGCGTTTGCGACTCACCCTCGAGGAAGGTCTCGTGGTAGTGGTTCCGAAAGGATTCAACCGTGCCGGGATTCCGGCCATCGTGCGCAGCAAGCAAAGCTGGATTCGACGCACTACCGAGCGGCTTCAAGCCCAACAGGCGGAGCGCCCCGGCAGCCGTGATTCGCTTCCCGAACGTATCGTGCTTCCGGCAATCGGCCGGACCATGGCGCTCGAGTATCGCCGTACGGCTGGCGGTACGGTAAGCACCCGTGAGCACGAGCGCGGACGGATCGTCGTCTCAGGGCCGTGCGGCCGGGTGGCGGAAGTTCAGGCGGCGCTGCGACGACGATTTGTGCAGATCGCCAAGCGGGAGCTCGAGCCCCTTGTTTGGGAGCTGGCGCAAGCCCATCGGTTTGTCGTCCGCCGTGTCGGGGTGCGAACACAACGCACGCGCTGGGCGAGCTGCTCCGGTCGCGGCACGGTCACGCTCAATGCCAAGCTGCTGTTCCTGCCTCCCGGGCTGGTGCGACATGTGATCCTGCACGAGCTCTGCCACACCGTCCATCTCAACCATAGCTCCCGGTTCTGGAGGTTGCTCGCTCACTACGACCCCGAGTATCGCACCAACGACCGAAACCTCAGGTCGGCCGGCCGATACGTGCCTGCGTGGTTCTGACCGCTGCGACCCCGTCCCCGGCGACCGTGCCACCGTGGGGAGTTAATCGAGCGCCGACAACGCCTCGCGGGTCGGTTGGCCGTCTACCAGCCGCAGAATCCCTCTCGGGTTCGCGTCTTTCAGCTCCGGCGGGAGCACCTCGTCAGTCATGTTCTGAAAGCACACCGGCCGCGCGAACCGCAGGATTGCTGCGGTCCCGACCGAGGTGAACTGCGGAAACGTCGCCGCCGGGTAGGGGCCTCCGTGATGCATAGACGGACACACCTCAACACCGGTGGGGTAGCCGTTGTAGATGATTCTGCCTGCCGTTCTGGTCAGGGCAGCGCGCAGCGCCGTATGGTACGCTAACTCATCGTTATCGGCGTGGATTGTCGCTGTAAGCTGGCCCTCCAGGCTTTCGGCAGCGCGCAGCAACTCGGCTTCGGAGTTGACCCGAATGAACACAGTGACCGGCCCGAACGCCTCGCTCCGGAGCGCCGGCGAGCCCAGGAAGGTCTCGAGATCGGTTGCAAACGCTTGCGGGCACGCGACCGTGCCGGCGGCGAGTGAGGAACGTTCATCGGGTGAAGTCTTGCGTTTCACGGAGCGTTCCGCGGCGGCGGGCTCAGCCCCGATACCTTCAACACCCGGGTTGCTCTCGAGCTCCATCACCGCAGCTGCGTAGGCATTCGCAATCCCAGCCGATAGCATCACGCCGCAGCTCTGTGACCTAATTGCGGAACCCGTTTCCTCGATCCAGTGCTCACGTTCCGGGCAATCGAGGACGAACACAGCTCCGGGCTGCGTACAGAACTGGCCGACGCTGAGCGTAGCCGAGTTTACCAGTCCGGAGACAAGCTCCGCGGAATGCGTGCGTAACGCCCCGGGCATGACGAACACCGGATTGATGCTGCCCATCTCAGCGAAGACCGGTATGGGGACCGGGCGTGAAGCGGCGATATCGTACAGCGCACGGCCTCCACGTTCCGATCCGGTAAAACCGACTGCTCGCAGTGAAGGGTGGCTGACGAGCCCCTTGCCAACCTCGTATTGCGCGCCGTGCAGCACACTGAAAACGGCGGGGGGCAGTCCGATCTGTTTTGCCGCTCCGGCGACAACCTGGCCGACAAGCTCTGAGGTGCCCGGATGACAGGGGTGTGCTTTCACGATCACCGGGTTCCCGGCGGCAAGCGCGCTGGCCGTATCTCCGCCGGCCAGCGAGAACGCGAGCGGAAAGTTGGAGGCGCCGAACACTGCCACAGGACCAATCGGCATCAACATTCGTCGTAACTCGGGCTTCGGCGTCGGCTTGCGGTTGGACTGGGCGCGGTCGATCCGGGCTTCTACCCACGAGCCCTCTTCAACCAGGGCGGCGAACATGCGGAGCTGATTCACGGTGCGCGTGCGCTCGCCCGCCAGTCGTGCCTCCGGTAGGCCGGTTTCGGCTACACAACGCCGAATCAGCGTGTCTCCGAGTGTTTCGATTTCAGCCGCAACCTCGCGTAGAAACCGGCCGCGCAGTTCTGGAGCGAGCGCCGCAACCGAGTCCTGTGCGTCCGCCGCTGCGCGAACCGCTCGGTCTATCTCGTCGGGAGTTGCTTCGCGATAAGCCGGTTGCAGTTCGACCCCGTCGGCAGGGTTAACCGCGAAGAAGCTCGCTGCCTCTTCGGTCACCGGTGCCGGTTGTCCCGAAATGATATGTTTCCCGTGTAATTGCATACGTGGTTACTGGAGAAGGTCCTCACGTTTGGGTGTGAAGACGTCAAGCACTCGGCAGTCCTCCAGAGCGCGCATCTCGTGCTTGCGGTTGGGCGCAACGTAAACGCTATCGCCTGGAGACAGTTGGTACGTCTCTTCGCCGACACGCACCTCGGCGCGGCCCTCCAGGAGATACGTCACCTGTTCGTGTGGGTGCGAGTGCGGCGGGGCCAATCCTCCGCTCGGGATTTCGACATGGATCATCATGAGCTTGCCGCCGTGCGCCAGATTGCGCCGGGTGAGGGTATCGAACATGGTAATCGGGGTTTGATTGGAAAATGGGAAATACGCCATGGCGGTTACCTCCAGTGGGGCATATTATACTCGCCATACCGAATCCCGGGGAAGACCTCGCGTTGCCTCACTGGAATTCTGGACGAAGGGGAGTTGATGCCTCATTTGAAAATCTAGCCCAAATGCTATCCTTCTCACGCGTGGAGATGAGAAGGGAGAACGAGAAATGGGGTTATCGA
>PUNW01000361.1 GCA_003552665.1 Spirochaetaceae bacterium
AACCGCGCAAACATGCGCCGCGCGCGTGAGCGCTGCGAGCGGCTGGATTTCTACGTGTTTGACCCTGAGCGCGAGCCGCTCGCCCGCGTTGGCGAGTTTTTCCGTGCGGGGCTTCCCGACCTCGTGCTGATTACGCTATCCTCGGATAGTACCAAGCACTGGAAGCCGGCGGTGCTGTGGGCCCGGGCGCTTTCACCGTGCCTGGTGTACGCGGCGAGCACGCTCGGCACGCGTCAGAGGCAGGAACTTGAGTACCTCCGCGGGCTCTACCCGGCGGTAGAGACGGTATGGGACCGCTCGGCCGACCCGGAGCATGACAGGCGGCGGAAGCTGTTTGTGTGCAGCACGCGTGCATAGCTAGTGCGTAGTGCACCCTCACCGGCGTACGGCGCCTTCCGAAACCACAAGAGCGGACAACACAAGTGAACCAATACCTGCACGAACTGTGGAAGCGCAAAGACCTCCTTGTCTACCTGGTGACCTCGGGGCTCAAGGCGCAGCACCGAAACACCGTTTTGGGCTACCTGTGGTGGCTGCTCGATCCGCTTCTGTACTTCATGATCTTCTACTTCGTCCGGATCGTGTTTTTGGGGACGGCCGGCGAGAACATCGTGCCGTTTCTCGCGATCGGGCTGATCGTGTTCCGAAACTTCTCCTCGGCGCTCACCGGCTCGGCGGGCTCGATTACGGGGCAGGCGGGGCTGATCACGCAGGTGTACCTGCCGAAGGCGATGTTCCCGTTCAGCGTGGTGCTCACACAGCTTGTCAACTTCGGCTTCGGGCTCGTGATTATCGCCGGGGTGGTGCTGCTCTCAGGGCTTGTGCCGGGCGTGGAGCTTGTCTGGCTGCCGCTTGTCATCCTCACGCAGACCGTGTTTCATGTCGCCATCGGCCTGTTTGTGGCCTACGCCTGCGCTTTCGTGCGCGACCTCGGGAATCTGTTGAGCTACGTGACGCGCATCCTGCGCTACACCTCGCCGGTGATCTGGGAGATCGAACGGCTGCCGGAGGACTTTCACTGGGTTGTGGCGATCAACCCCTTCGCCTGGCTCCTGAACGGCTACCGCGATGTGCTGATGTACGGCAGACTGCCGAGCTTCCCGCACTTGCTGGGGCTGCTCATAGCGTCGCTCGCGATAAGCGCAGCGCTGCTGGTGTTCTACAACTACAACGAGCATCGTATAATAAAGGTGCTGTAGCGTATCGTGGCTCGGACGAACTGTAATGTGTTCGAACTGAAAAACGGCACTGTGAGGAGCATGTGTGCACACGGCCGTGTCAATTGATGAGGTGCGGATTCGCCTAACTCCGGAACGTTGGGAACACATCAGTCAAAACCACCAATTATGGCCATGAGTACCACATTTCCGGTTCAGGAAGTTCTACAGTTGTTTCAGGAGAACCGTGCAAGAGAAGCCTGGATTGACTATGACGAAGAAGCCGACGTGCTGTATGTGAACTTTCAGCGCCCGGTGCCTGCGGACCATTCTGAAATGGACGAAAATAACACCATCCTCAGGTACCAGGGCGAGCGCCTCATTGGGTTCACAATTCTCAATGCGTCTAAACGTCGCGCCGCTCAGGTGGAGTAATAGAGGCCTCGGGTGGTTGTCCGGCGGTCATCGATACCGAATCGCTACAGCCGTAGGCGCTATCCGCAGCCCATAACCAAATGATCACCGACCAAACAACACAACACAGCGACACAGCGAATAAGCCCGGCGCCCCGGAAGCTCACGAGTCGGCCGAGCCCCACGACACCGCCGGCGCGACCGGCGGCACCGACACCCCCGCTTCCGAACTACCCGACACCGAAGTCATCCGCGCCGAGGACCTCGGGGTGTTCTTCAAGACCGGGGGGCGAGAGGACTCGCGCTCGCTGGTGCTGCAGCTTCTCACCGGAAAGAAGGGGCAAAACGGGGCGTTTCACGCGCTCAAGGGCGTGAGCTTTCGGGCCTTTCACGGCGAGGTGCTCGGCATTATCGGCGCCAACGGCGCCGGCAAAACCACCCTCTGCAGCGCGATCGCGCGCGTGTTGAGGCCCGACAGCGGTACTCTCACGGTGGAGGGCGAGGTCTCGGCGCTACTGAGTATGGGCACCGGCTTCAAGAACGAGCTCACCGGGCGCGAGAATATTCTGCTCAACGGCCTGATCCTCGGCTTTAGCCGCCGCCAAATAGAAGAGCACAGCGCAGAGGTGGTGGAGTTCGCCGACCTCGGTGAGTTCATAGACGCCCCGGTAAAGCAGTACTCCAAGGGCATGCGGTCGCGCCTGGGCTTCAGTATCGCCACGATGCTGGAGCCCGAGGTTCTGGTGCTCGACGAAGCGCTCAGCGCCGGCGATATGGAGTTCAGCGAACGCGCCACCGCGCGCATGCAGGAGCTGGTCGCCAAAGCCAAGGCCGTGGTGGTGGTAACACACAACCTCGGCTTCATTGAGAGCGCCTGCGACCGGGCGGTCTGGATCGACCGCGGCGTGGTGCGCGCCGAAGGCGATGCGAAGACCGTTGCGGCCGAGTACGCGGCAAGCGTTCCGCCGCGCGAGCGCTCGCGCATCCTCGGCGAGAAGATCGAGACCACGATCACCCCGCGCACGGTGCTCGAGGCAAAAAACGTCTCGGTTGGCTTCAAGGTGAACCGGCGAGGCTTCTGGGCGCTGCGCGATGTGAGCTTCAGCGTCACCGAGGGCGAGGTAGTCGGGATTATCGGCCACAACGGAGCGGGTAAGACCACGCTCTGCCGCGCGCTCACGCGCATTTACCGTCCTGACGAGGGCACGGTGCGGGTGCAAGGCGAGATCGCGGCACTGCTCAGCATGGGCGCGGGCTTTCATCGACAGCTTACCGCCGACGACAACATCGTCCTCAACGGCCTGTTGCTCGGCATTCCCAAACGGCGCATAGAGGCTCTGCGCGATGACATCATTGCGTTTGCCGAGCTCGAGGCGCACCGCCACAAGCCGGTGAAGTACTACTCAAGCGGTATGGCATCGCGCCTGTCGTTCAGCATTGCGGTGTCGCTTGACCCGTCGCTTCTGATCATAGACGAAGCGCTCGGCGCGGGCGACCTCGCGTTCAAGCAGAAGGCCACCGAGGCGATGCAGCGCATGATAGACCGCGCCGAGGCGGTGATTGTGGTGACGCACAACGTGAGCTTCGTCGAAAGCGTCTGCACCCGCGCGCTCTGGCTGGACCGGGGAGAGCTCAAGTTCGACGGAGACCCGGGCGAAGCGGTGGCGCGCTACAAGCAGGCGGTTAAGGAGCGCAAGCGCCACAAAAAGCGCGCGCCGGCGAGATAGGAGCACCAATCGATGCAGATTATTGTTGGTTCAACACCGTATTGCGGCCGTGAGCGCGTCATGCCGCTGCTGGAGCATCTAGGTTGTACAGTGGTCGACGAGGAGCGCATTGCCGAGTTGTCCGCGACCCTTGCCGTTGGGGGGCACTCGCAGCCTGTGGCCGAGCTTCTCGCCGCGGCCGAATCTCCAGCCGTCCTGCCACTCGAAGGGCCTGAAAAACTGTCCGGCCTTGAATCATGGCTGCCTGCGCTGCCGGACGCGAAACTGCTCCTGCTCCATACCCGCCCCGAGCACGCATTGTACGAGGCTATGGCGGGGGGCCGAGCGCCCAATGCAGTGCTTGACGAGTGGCGAAGCGCGGCGGAAAGCATGGTGCGTGCGTTCCGGCTCAACCGAACCCGCACGCTTGTGATAGACGTAGAGCGCGCCCTTGCCGAGCCTGACCTGTTTCTTAAGGCCTGCAGCCGGAAGTTCGGCCTTCCCGGTACAACTTGGAACGGCGCTTTACCGGCGGCGCGGGCTGAAGCGGAGGCAGTCTATGACGTTATCGCAGCGCAAGCGGTCGCCCAGACCAACGGGCTTGCCGACCTTATCGGTGAGCTAGAGGCAAGCTCCTTGCCGCTGGGTTCACCACCTGAGCCGCCTCGCGTGGATTGTGAGGCCGCGTACGCCCATCATGTGACGATCGCCCAAGAGCTGAAAGACGTCAAGGCCAAGCAGCGCAACCAGGCCAAACGCGCAGAGGAGGCGGAGCAACAGCTTCAAGCAGTTACCGAGGAGCGCGACCGCAAGGCCA
>PUNW01000003.1 GCA_003552665.1 Spirochaetaceae bacterium
AGGAAAACTACCTCTACTTGACCGGCAGAAAGAAATCGATGATCGTCACCGAGGGCGGAAAGAACGTCTTCCCGGAAGAGATTGAGGACCACTTCCAGCTGTATGATGAGCTCGAGCAGATAATGGTGCGCGGTTATGTCAAGGACGAGCAGATGCGCACCGAAGGCATCGAAGCCCTTGTGTACCCCAACTATGAGTTTTTCAAGGGAACCGGTGAACAGGACGAGACGCCCGCGCCGCGTGAATCGATCGAACGACGTATCAATGAGATCGTCGCCGAGGTCAACCACGACCTGTTGCCGTACAAGCGCATCGAGCGCGTGCAGGTGCTCGACGAACCGATGGAGATGACCACCACTAAGAAAGTGAAGCGACACAAAGTTGACGGATAATCACATGAGACGGATAGCCACATGAGTGAGACAGTCCCGCAGCACACCACCGAGCCCGAAGAAGAGCAGAAGTGGTACAGCATAGACGTACACCCATACGTGTTCTTCATTTCTGCTGCGATCATCCTGGCCTCGGTGGGCTTCACGATCATCAATCACGAAGACGTCCTGCAGCTCTTTGAGCGAATCCAGCTCGGGATCGCCGAACTGGCGGGGTGGTTCCTCGTTCTCACTATGAACGTGATCCTGGTATTCGTGCTTGCGCTTCTGGTCGGACGTTATGGTGACGTGCGCCTCGGCGGTGAGTACGCCGAGCCCGAGTTCACGATGCGGGCATGGTTTGCGATGTTGTTCAGCGCCGGGATGGGTATCGGATTGCTGTTCTACGGCGTTGCCGAGCCGATGTTCCACTTTGTGGCTTCGCCGCTGGCCGAACCGGGAACGCCTGATGCGGCTCGCGTGGCGATGGACCTGACCTTCCTGCACTGGGGGCTGCATCCCTGGGCGGTGTACTCTATGGTCGGGCTCTCACTGGCGTTCTTCTGTTTCAACAAAGGACTCCCGCTCTCGATTCGCTCGGTGTTTTACCCGGTCCTGGGAGAGCGGATTTACGGGCCGGTCGGCAACGTCATCGATATTCTTGCTACAGTGGCTACCCTGTTCGGCGTTGCAACCTCGCTCGGACTGGGCGTGCAGCAGGTCAATGCGGGACTGGACCACCTGTTCGGGATCGGGCAGTCTCCGTGGATTCAGGTCGCGTTGATCACCGGAATTACGCTGCTGGCGACCTGGTCGGTGGCTGCGGGGCTAAACGCCGGTATACGCCGGCTGTCCGAGATCAACCTCCTGTTGGCGGTGCTTCTGCTGGTGTTCGTGTTGATCGTGGGACCCACCTTGTTCGTTTTGAATGCGTTCGGCGAGAATATCGGTTACTACATTCAGAGTCTGCCGCGGCTGGCCACCTGGAACGAGACCTATGAGGCCACCACATGGCAGCATGGATGGACGGTATTCTACTGGGGCTGGTGGATTGCCTGGTCACCCTTCGTCGGGATGTTCATCGCGCGGGTCTCGTACGGGCGTACGATTCGCCAGTTCATCCTCGGGGTGCTGTTCGTGCCTACGCTGATAACCTTCCTGTGGGTAACGGTGTTCGGCAACAGCGCGCTGAACATTGAGCTGCTGGGGGCAGGGGGGATAGCCGAGGCAGTGCAGGAGAATATACCGGTGGCGCTGTTCCTGCTGTTCGAGAACTTTCCATTTGCCGAGGTGACCTCAGGGCTCGCGGTGCTGGTTATCATCACGTTCTTCGTGACCTCGTCTGACTCCGGTTCAATGGTGATCGATATTATCACCGCGGGCGGGAATCCTGATCCGCCGTTGCTGCAGCGTCTGTTCTGGGCGATTCTCGAAGGCGTTGTCGCTGCAACCCTGCTTGTCGGCGGTGGCCTGGTAGCGCTGCAGACGGCGGCTATCGCTACCGGTTTGCCGTTCGCGGCGGTGTTGTTGTTCATGTGTTACAGCCTGCGCAAAGGGCTCGCCCAGTACTCGGGGCCGCAGGGCTTCAAGCTCCCGCCCTACGAGCATGGGCGAAGGCTGCGGACAACCGTCAGCTACCCGACTCCTCCGACCTTCGGTCGGAGGCGCTTCCTCATCGGCCGGAAGAAGAGGTCCAGGGGCGAATCCGGAGGTGCGCAATGACGGTGCGGGATTGCGGCCGGCAGGCAGTTGCGGCGTTTGCGGTGCCGGCAGCGGTGTTGTTCGCTGTGCTTATCGCTCTGTTTGTCGCCGGCTGCGCGCCGGCGGAGCCGGAGGAGGAACACCCGCCGGAACGGCGAGATGAGACCGTTCGCATTGCCTACGTGCCCTGGTCGAGCGAGATCGCAAGCAGTAACGTGCTCCGCGCCGTGCTGCGCGAGAGGCTCGGTTATCAGGTGGAGATGATAGAGCTCGAGCCTGAAGAGATGTGGGCTGCCGTTGCTGCCGGGGAAGCCGATATCTCGGTCTCGGCCTGGCTGCCGTTGACTCATGCCGAATACTACGAACGGTACGGCGCTGAGATCGACGACCTCGGCCCGCACGTGGAGGAGGTGCGGACCGGGTTGGTGGTCCCGCGCGTAAGCGTCGGCAGACAGACCGAGGAGACCGGAAGGCGGGTTCGTCCCTACATTCCGGTCACCTCAATCGATGAATTAGGTGCGTATGCCGAGCGCTTCGGCAACCGTATTATTGGAATCGATCCGGGCGCGGGGATAATGGCGCGCACACGGGAAGCACTCGAGGTGTACGGGCTTGAGGACCGCTTCCGCCTGATTGAGGGCGATGAGGAGCGAATGGTGGAAGCGCTCAAGAATGCGGTGCGACGGCAGGAGTGGATTGTGGTCACCGGCTGGACTCCGCACTGGGTATTCAGCCGCTGGGACCTGGCGTTTCTCGACGACCCTCGGAACGTCTTCGGGGACGCCGAAGCAATTCACACGGTAGCCCGCAGGGGGCTCTCGGACGAAATGCCGGAGCTCTATGAGGTGCTCAAGCGGTTTGCTTGGGATGTGCGCGAGATGTCACGGGTGATGCTTTGGATCGAACAGGCCGATGGGGTCGACCCCTACGCTTCGGCGCAGCGCTGGGTCCGCGCCAACCGCGCACATGTCGACCAATGGGTCGGGGAGTAAGGAGATATGGTTCAGTCGGCGATGTGGAAGTTTCGCGGTAGCTGCATGATGCTGATGCGGCGTGAAGGCAAGCAGGTTGTGTATCTCGGCACGGCTTTTGTCGTGCACCGTGACGGCTACCTGCTCACCGCGGCCCGACTGATCGGCGACGGCACCGAAACCAGCGAGCTGGTTGTCGCTCCCGCCGATCTGGAGCATACCTTCGCTCCGATCACGATCGAGACGGTGGCGCCGTTGCCGGTCGTAGTGGCGCAAATTGATCGACAGCGTGATGTGGCGTTGCTGAGGTTCGATCCCCCACTTGAAGTCGTTGTCCCGGACCGGATCATCGGCAATCCCACGGCATATTTCGACGGAAGCAGTGTGATGGCGCTCGGGTTCTCGTTCGCGCACTACCGGATTCACAATCCTATCGCACGCTCGGCGGTGATCTCCGCGCGGATTTGCACCGACGACGGAACGAACATGATGCTGATCGATCGCCGCGTACACGACGGTGATGTCGGCGGATTACTGGTTTGCCTGGAAGACGAGCGCGTGATCGGGGTGCTCCTCGGGCGCTTTGATCCGAGCGATCTGCGCAAGGATGAGCATCGTGACGATGTTCAGATCATAACGGTAATGTCTCTGGCGGTTTCTGTCGAGTACGGGGCTGCATTGATGCAGGCGGAGGGTCTCACGATCGCGTGAGAGCTTTCGCGTTTTTTACTACATCCTGACAACCACGCACCTGAATCTCTGAAACCGGTGCTCGCGAAGGGACAGTCTGCTCGTAGCGGCTGGCCGGACGAGCATACAACGGGGGTATAGAAACACAAGGTATGGAAATGAGCTTGCAGCACGAAATCGCGCGGCGAAGAACGTTCGCGATCATCAGTCATCCCGACGCCGGAAAGACAACCCTGACCGAGAAGCTGCTGCTTTTCGGAGGCGGCATTCACACTGCCGGCGCGGTCAAATCAAACAAGATCGCGCGCACGGCGACTTCCGACTTCATGGAGATCGAAAAAC
>PUNW01000240.1 GCA_003552665.1 Spirochaetaceae bacterium
GTCCCGGCTTTCTGGTCTGCGGTAAACTTCATCGCGGGCACTCTGGCGAAGCTTCCGGTCGGCGTCTTTGACGAGACGGAGGAAGGAAAGACAAGGGTAACTGATGGCATTGCGACGATGCTTTCGCGCTACCCCGGAGGGCGCTGGACTTCCTATTCATGGCGCAAGTATCTGTTTTATCAGGTGCTGACGCACGGTCGCAGTATCACTCTCATTCAAAGAGACGGCAATCAGAACATTATGCGTCTGGTGCCGCTTGATACTACATGCGTCACCGTAAGCACTATCGCTGGCCAGATGCGGTATCACTATGCCGAGAAGGACGGCGGCAAACCCATTGGCACATACCTGCCCGAAGATGTGATCGACATTACGTTTCTTCTCGATGATGATCGAGTTGAGCACTATTCTCCGGTCGGCATGTGCCGTAATGCGATTGGCCTGGCACTGGATATCGAGCGCTATGGCGCAGGGTTTTTCCAGAACGGCGGCGTCCCGCCGCTTAGCCTTCAAGGTCCATTCCAGAGCCCCGGCGCGGTCAAGCGCGCTGCTGATGATGTCTGGCAGGCAATCAAGACTGCGATGAGGGGCAACCGCAATGTCCTGACGATGCCGCTTGGACATGAGTTAAAGGCGATTGGCTTTGACCCTGATAAGGGGCAAATGGTTGACGCGCGGCGTTTCCAGATTGAAGAGATCGCACGGATCTATTCGTTGCCGCCTGTGTTTTTGCAGGATCTGACGCACGGCACGTTTTCAAACACTGAGCAGCAAGACTTGCATTTCGTCAAGCACACGCTCACGGACTGGATCAGGCAATTCGAGGAAGAAGTCAGCTTGAAGCTCTTTGCGGCTGATTCGCCCGATAGGGTTGTGCGCATGAATGTCGATGGCCTGCTCAGGGGTGACTTCACCACGCGGATGACAGGATATGCGACGGCTGTGCAGAATGCGGTCAAGACGCCTGATGAGTGCCGCGACCTTGAAGACCTCCCGCGCATGGGCGGTGAAGCCGCGCTGCTGCATGTTCAGGGCGCGACTGTTCCACTAGGCCAGCAGGCTGACAATGGCGAGGGCCAAGAGAATGACTGAGGTAGAGCGGCGCGCGCTGTCCGTGCCTGTTGAAGTCCGTGAAGATGATGACGGGAAGATCCGCGTTGAAGGTTATGCTGCGGTCTTTGATGACGAGGCCAACATTGCAGGGATGTTCCGCGAGCGTATAGCGCCAGGTGCTTTCACGGCGGCATTGGAGCGTGGCGACGATGTCAGCTTTCTGATCAATCATGAAGGCTTGCCTATGGCGCGCACACGTAGCGGGACGCTCAAGCTGGAGCAGGATGAGCGCGGTCTGCGCGTGGTGTCTGACCTTGATGTCAATGATCCGGATGTGAAGCGGATCATCCCCAAGATGAAGCGCGGCGATCTGGACAAGATGAGCTTTGCCTTTATCGCGCGGCAGCAAGAGTGGGACGATCGCCAAGATCCACCCTTGCGCACTGTCATGGATGTTGAGCTCTTCGACGTTTCGATTGTTACGGAGCCTGCGTTTCAAGGCACAGAGATTGGCCTGCGCTCGTTGGAGCAGCATCGCAAGGCAAAGAATTTTGCGGCCGCCAGGCTTCGGCAGCGCCGCAAGTTGGACCTGCACGATCGCGTGCGGAGAACGGCAAGCTAGCGGCTCGCGCACTTGCCTATGAGCGGCCGTCCTCCGGGGCGGCTTTTTTGATGGTCAAATGATGGAGATCAACATGACCACGATTAAGGAAATGCGCGAGAAGCAGCAGAAACTTGTTGCTGACGCGCGTGAGCAGCTTGAGGCTATCACCGATGAAACGCCGGCCGAGCGGGCGGCGGAGCTTGAATCGCGGTATGATGAGATCATGGCGGAACATGATCGCATTGATGCGCGCGCGCAGCGCGAAGAAAAGCTTGAGAGGGCCAAGCGCGCCGCCGAGGATCGCAGCGAAGAGCCCGCCCTTCCCGAGCCGGAAGAGCGGCGCCGCGATCGCCGCGAAGATCCGGCCAAGCCGGAGTATCGGGCGGCGTTTGAAATGTTTCTGCGTCACGGTGTGGCTGACATGCCGCAAGAGCATCGCCAGGTGCTCAAGGAAAATCGGGCGCAGGCGACTGACCCCGGTTCCGCTGGTGGCTTCCTGACGCCGACCGAGTTCATGAACGAGCTCGTCATCGGCATGAAGGATTGGGGGCCGATGCTCGATCCTGGTGTGACCCGCCAGCTTGTCACCGCGACGGGTAATACCATGGAGATTCCGACCAGTGACGACACCGACAACGAGGGCGCCATTCTTGGGGAAAACACCCAAGACACCGAGCAGGACATGACGTTCGGGCAGAAGGTTATGGACGCCTTCAAATACACGTCCAAGATTATCCGCATCTCTGAGGAACTGCTGCAAGACTCTGCGGTCAGTGTCGAAGCGGAGGTCAACCGGGCGATGTCTGAGCGTCTTGGCCGGATTGTCAATCGGCACCTGACTGTCGGAGACGGCGACGGTCAGCCCGAGGGCATCGTCACGGCGGCACCGATGGGGCACGAGGCCGCGGCGTCGGCGCTTACGTTCGATGACGTGATTGATCTCTACCATTCGGTTGATCCGGCGTATCGGCGCGGGCCGCAGACGGCGTTCATGTTCAATGACTCGACGCTCAAGGTGCTGCGCAAGATCAAGGACGGCGAGGACCGGTTCATCTGGCAGCCGGCCGACGCTCGCACGGGCGCCCCCTCGTCCATTCTGGATCAGCCTTACGCGATCAACCAAGTGATTGCGGATGTGGGCACGGGCAATCGCTCGATGGTGTTCGGGGACATGTCGCGCTTTATGGTGCGGCGTGTGCGCGAGTTCGCGATCAAGCGGCTCGTTGAGCGCTACGCCGATTGGTACCAAGTCGGCTTTCTCGGGTTCGCGCGCTTCGACGGCAAGCTCGTGGACACGAAGGCGGTCAAGCATCTGGTTCATGCCTGATGACACAGCAGGGGCGGCTTCGGCCGCCCCGCTTCAAAGGAGGTCGCCATGAAGATCAAGATGATCCGATCCGCTGCGGGGCTGTCGTTTTCCTACTCCGCAGGCCAGGAGGTAGATGTCCCGGAAGACCTCGCGCAGAGTCTGGTTAAGCACGGGCACGCCGTGGCGGTGAAGCAGCCCAAAGAAAAGGCGACGGCCAAGCGCGTTGTCGAGACGCGCGAGGACTGAGCATGTGGGACCGGCTTACGCTCATCACACCGCCGGTTGACCCGGCGGTTTCGCTGGCGGATGCGAAAGAGCATCTGCGTGTTGATCATGATGCCGATGATGCGCTGATCGAGGGGCTTGTCGATTCCGCGTCTGGCATGATCGATGGCCCTGACGGTATCGGGTTTTGCCTGCAACAGCAGACTTGGATCCTAACGCTCGATAGCTTTGCGGAGTTCGGGACGGGCCGCTATCGCAGCGAGCGTATCCGGATTCCGTTGCGGCCGGTGGCCAGCGTGGGTGGGGTCATTTACGTTGACGAAGACGGTGACGAGCAGACAATTCCCGAAGATGATTATCGCGTCAGCATTGCGGGCGGGACGGCGACGCTAAGCCCGGCTGAACGTTGGCCCCGGGTCCATGACAAGCCCGGCGCCGTTCGCATCGAGTTCAAGGCCGGCGAGGGTACACCCGCTGCTTTGCGCTCTGCGATCCTCTTGATGGTGGGGCATCTTTACGAACACCGTGAGGCGGTATCGGAGAGCATGGCTGAACTTCCACTCGCATGGTCGAGCATCATTGAGCGGTATCGTAGCGGGCGCGTGGCGGCATGAGCAAGATCGGCCGCCTAGACCGCCGCATTCAGTTCCAGCGCGCCACGCTGGTTGATGATGGATTTTCGCAAGTCGAGGAATGGGTTGATCACGGCGCTCCCGTATGGGCGAAGAAAACGGACGTCAGCGACGGCGAGCGGTGGCGTGCGGATGAAGTCCAGGCGCAGATCACGACGCGGTTTCTGGTGCGCTACAGCGCCTTCACGGCTGATCTGACGCCCAAGGATAGGTTGGTTTCCGATGGGGTCGAATACAATATCACCGGCATCA
>PUNW01000396.1 GCA_003552665.1 Spirochaetaceae bacterium
TGCGGTATCGGTTAGGAGACGACATCGATGGATAAGTACGAGATCGTACGTGGCAGACGTCCCCGAGCTACCCGGCTGCATGGCCCACGGCAACAGCCATGAAGAAGCGTTGGCTAACGCGAAATCGGCTGCAGAGCTCTGGCTGGAAACCGCTCAAGAATATGGCGACGAAATACCCACCCCAAAAGGCCGCCGGCTCCTATTCGCGTAGCGGCAACTCAGCGCCATGCGTCGCTGCCTCCCTATGTCGGCGGTCCATTAAGGGCGGCATATGCCTGCGCGGGCGTTGCGCGTGGTGTTTCGTCAGGATTTTGTCGCATCCTTAACAGTCCCGGGGCTGCTAAGCTCCTGCCGGTGTGCCCCCGCCGATGTTAAGGTTTTGCATCCGGACATTGTTATGGACGCGACAAAACAAATAAGTGCGCGCTGCTGCGGCTTAAGACTGGTTGTGAGGGGGGCGAGCGCCGGCGGCTTTGGGCGCCGCTGAGATCGTAACAAGCGTTTGAGCTTCTCGCGCAACGGCAGCGGGACTCCGAGGCTAAACAGCGCGAGCATGCCCGCGCGGTGGAGATGCCGCTGGGGATGACGAACGCACTGTTAAAGCGCCTCACGGTGAAAAGCTTGCGCTTCGAACCACCGGGCAGCGCCCCTCCACGGCCCTTACGCCTGCGTTGCGCAACCGTGGTTACCCTGCACGCGAGGGCGCGCACACGGTCCGCACAAGGCGCTTCCCCCGCGGGACGAATTGATGTACAGTATCACGTACACTACGAGGGTAGTAGCTATGCCTGCGACAAATGCGACCAACGCCAGGAAGAACCTCTTTCGCCTTATCGAGCAAGTAAATGCCGATCATGAACCGGTGATCATAAGCGGTAAGCGCGGCTCGGCCGTGCTCATCGGCGAGGACGATTGGCGCGCTATTGAAGAGACCATTCATCTCAACTCCGTTCCCGGGCTTGCCGAGTCTATCCGCGAGGGGCTGGACACACCGACCGGCCGGCTGTACGACGACGTTGAGTGGTGAAAGCTCGAGGTATCGGCTCCTCTACACGAGGCAGGCGCGGAAGGATGCAAAGAAGCTATCGGCCGCGGGTTTGGATGGAAAGGCGAAGGAATTGCTCGCCATAATTGAAACGGATCCGTACCGCAGTCCGCCCCGGTTCGAACGCCTCGTCGGAAATCTAACAGGTGCGATATCCCGCAGAATCAATATCCAGCATCGGCTCGTATACCAGGTCGTTGAGGATGAGAAGGCGATCAAAGTGCTTCGCATGTGGACGCATTACGAGTAAGGCCGTGCAGAGCGCGAGGCCATCACGGAATATTTGGCCGAGCTTGAGGAGATATATCTTGCCGAGAGAGTTCTTGAACGCGTTGCTGCTGACCCACGGGCGACCGGCGAACCGTTGAAAGGTGAGCTTTCCGAGTTCTGGAGATACCGTGTAGGTGACTATCGGCTGCGGAGTTCAAGCCGCAGGGAGAGGTCTCTCCCTCGCTCCAGCCGTGGTATGCGAAGCGCCGGCGCGACTCAAGAAGGGTCGTGAGGGGGTGGGGGAGCCTTGGCGGCTTTGGGCGCCGGTGAGGTGATACTGGGCTGGGCCAAATATCTTAAATTTGAAAGAAAGTTGGGCGGACCCGTGGCATACTCCGAGCTCGGTTGCTAAGGTGTTCTCGAACTGAACAGTAGCATGTCGCTCGCCGGGTTCGGGAGCGTGTTTCGGCCGCCCTGTCTCGCGGTATGAGCTTGCGCATCTGCAGCGAAATCGGGAGGCGAAGCAGCGTGATCTTGCGAGGGCTATAGGGCTTTCGCTCGGGATGACGAACGCGATCCTCAAGCGCCTTGCGGCGAAGGGGTTTATCACGATGCGGCGGGTAAACAGCCGCAATATTCAGTACGCGGTAACCCCTGAAGGGGTCGATGCTATAGCGCGGCGAAGCTATCGAGCGGCCGCAGCAGGCGAGCGGCGCCCGGCCCGGCAGGGCGAGCTTGTAATCTGCAGCGAGCGGTTGGGCTTTAGCCCGCGTGCCGAGAGTGAGTGGGCCTCGAGCGACGGCACCGCCGCGGGAGAGCCGAGCGCCCCAAGCGAACCGCCCGCCCCACGCGAGCTGCGTGCCCCCACGCGAGCTGTGCGAGCCGCCCGCGCCGTCTGCGGGCCCCGTGCGAGCGCGCGAGGCTACTCCCGGCTCGGAGGGTGCAGCCGGGCCCGACGCCGGGTGGTGGGATCTGCACCTCGCGGAGTTGGCGCTGCCGGGCTGGGGTATGTAGGGAGTGACTCGGCTTCCTGCGGATAGCGCAGAGGGCTTGGTTTGCCCGTCATCGACAGAGAACCGCGCTTACCTCGCGAGAGCGTGTCGCGTTGAGGCCCTCACGAAGAAAGTGATAGGATCATCTTCAGCGGACCGCAGGCCGGCTGTCGGTCTGCAGGTGTCCCGACCATCCGAGCGGGCGCCGTTTTTTCATGCACTACCGCTCACAGAGTGGAATTGGGGCGACTGGCAATGGCTCGAACCAAATGTTAACGCACAAGCCTTCAGGAGACTATCGGTTGAAACAAGAGTTTCTTGTAGAAGTGCAGGCGGCGGCACGAAAGCGCATTCTCTACCTTCCGCATGCGCTTCATCGTATGACCACGAAAGGCGAGTTCATAACAACTCGTGACGTGCGAGATGTCGTCTTCAAGGGTTCGATTATCGAAGACTACCCCGAAGACGTTCGCGGACATAGTTGCCTGATTCTCGGAACCGCAAGTGATACCGGTCCGATACATGTTGTGTGCGCTCCGAAAGATGCCTATCTGGCGATTATTACCGCCTATCGCCCGGATCAACGAAAGTGGTATGATGATTATGCGAGGAGGCGCCCGACATGAGATGTATGTATTGTAACGGCTCTCTAGAGCGAGCAAGAGTGCCGTATCACATTGACCGGGCGAACGTGCATGTTATCATCGACGAAGTACCGGCCTGGGTCTGCAGCCAGTGCGACGAAGTCATGTTCGATGAACGGGCCGTAGACGAGATCCAACAGCTCATAACGGCGGTTGATCAGCGCACTGAAAGACTCATAAACAGTGCTTAACGGGACCGAAGCAAACGAGAACGAGCGCTTTCGAGCAATGGCGAAGGCGGCTGAAGGCTAAGCGCCGTGGCCGTCTCCGTTTCAAGCAGGGAGAGGTCTCTCCCTCGCTCCAGCCGTGGCAGGCTCAAGCGCCGGCGCACCGCCGACCGGCCGGGTAGCGCGTTTCGGCCCTCCCCGCGCCGCGGCATGGGCCCGCGCCGTCGCCGGCCCGCAGTCGTGTTATACTCAGTGTAGGTTCGTTTGCGCGAATCAACGGGAGCACGTATGAGCAAAACTTTCACCGCCGTGATACAGAAAGAAGACAACATGTATGTGGCGTTGTGTCCTGAGCTTGATATCGCGAGCCAGGGTGAAACCATACAGGATGCACGGAATAACTTACGGGAGGCGATTGAGCTTTTCTTGGAGGAAGCCGACCCACAAGAAATACGAGAGCGGACGCATGAGGAGCAATACATATCGTCCGTAGAGGTCGCCGTTGGGTAAACTGAAGCGTCTCTCGGGCGCAGAGGTGTGCGCGATCATGAAGCGGCACGGCTTCCACGAGGTTCGGCGAAAAGGGAGCCATGTCGTCATGCAACGCCGGCACTCGGACAGTACATGCACGGTACCGGTTCCGGATCACCCGGAGCTGAAGGCCGGAACGCTTGCGGCGATAATCAGGCAATCAGCAATTCCCCGGTCTGAGTTCGAATGAGCGACTATCGGCTGTATGAAGCCATAGACGCCAAGCACAAGGTTCGGGAGAAGTCTCTCCCTCGCTCCAGCCGTGGCAGGCGAAGCGCCGGCGTGCGGCCGACCGGCCGTGGGCTGCCCGCCCGGGGGCCTGCGTTGCCCGCCCCGCTCGTGCCGGCGCTTCGCCTACCGGGCCGCCGTGCCTCGGCTCACTCCCGCTGGCGGGGAACATTCCCTCCGGTGCAGGTGAGAAAATGTATGAGCACAATTAGCTCTTACCACGACCAGAGTCCGTGCTAAAGCCTCCA
>PUNW01000349.1 GCA_003552665.1 Spirochaetaceae bacterium
GCCACAAGGCGTAGTGCCCGCAGGCGTAGAGGTTGCGATAGGGCGTGCGGATCAGGTTCAATGCCGGGAAGCGAAACACCGGTGAGACCGTGTCGAGATAGCACCAGCCGCCGCTTGCCCCCTCTGCATTGCGGGTGAACCGATGGAGCGACAACGGGGTACCGACATCCATGTAGGCGATGCGTTCTCTCAGGCCCGGCACGAGGTTTTCCGCCAGCTTCACCATTTCAAGACCCACCGCCTTCTTGAGCTCGTGGTATTCGGGACTGCGGGGATGATGGTAGCCGCCGTTCTCCCAATAGTTCTGCCAGCGGGCAGAGCTATAGGTTTGAATTGTCAACGTTGAGTTGCCTTCCGGAGCGGAGGGGCTTTCGGTGCCGAAGTGGTTGAGCGCCAGCCACATACGGCTGTGAATATCGCGCGGTGAGCCTGCATCGGGAAACAGGACATCGTAGTTGGGGAAGAAGAACGGATGCTGAGCGTCGCCGAGCACGGAGCTCAACTCGTGATTCGAGATGTTCAGCCCCAGATACACACTGACAAGCGCTTCGGTCAGTCGGCCGTGCACGAGCTCTTTCACCTGTCTCGGCTTGAAGCGTTCCGGACCGACAATGCCTTCCACCAGTTGGCGATAATCACCGGCATACACGAACTGGGCGGCGCGAATCTCTTCCCCGTCAGAGGTGAGCGCAACCCCGGCCCGGCGTCCACCGGAGTCGGCCGGCAGGACGCGGGTCACGAGCTTGTTGTAGCGCACCTCACCGCCGGAGTCGGTGAATCGTTGTGTCAGGCGCCGGTGCAGCGCCTGCATCCCACCGGCGGGGTACCAGTAGTCGTGCGCCCACAGATGCCAGAACCCGCCGAAAAACAGGTACGGCATTTTGTAGTAGCCGACATTCGTAAGCCAGTTGCGCAGCCGCGGGTCCCGAATGACGCGGCAGGCAGTCTCGCGATACCGGTAGGTGCTCCAGCGTTTCAGGCGTGCAAGTCGCGGAAGGAGCCTGAGCACGCGGGAAGGTCTGAAGTCGTGCAGCAGCGGGAAATCCCAGGGAGTGCATACCGATTGCAGGAACCGCGAAACCTCGCGGACCTCCGCGAACAAGGGCTTGATTCCGGGCTCGTTGGGAAACGCGCGACGCAGAGCGTCCTCAACCGCATCGATTCCGTCAATATGGAAATCGAAATCCGCGCTGACCATCCGATAGCGAGCCTTGATCCAGTCCTGCGTTTCGTACACACCGAGATCGGCCAGAATCGGAAAGACGATACCAAGACTTTCGAACGATTGGTCTCCGCCGTCGAAGGTGAAGCCGTTGCGGGTGAAGCCCGACATGTTACCGCCGCTCTGATGATTCTGCTCGAGCAGCAGGACGCGTTTGCCTTCACGCGCGAGGTAGCACGCGCACACCTGTCCGGCGATACCGGCTCCGATCACCGCAACGTCGTAGTCGGCCACACTGTCCCCCTGCAGTTAAGCTACCCTGTGTTGTGCTTCCGCGCAAGTATCTTGTCGCCCGTTACCCTGCGGTCCTACAGCCCTGCGGCCAAGGCGGGTATCAACACTGCGCAGCATGCTACAATAATTCGTGGGCTTGCACGACGAATAGCTGCGGATAACAACGAAAGCTGCTTGGTGACTCAGGCAGGAGGGTGCCGGCATGGCTGTAGAGTGCCGAATCTACGGACTGACCTCCATCCCGGAGATTACCACCGGGGCGGATCTTACCGAGCTGATCTCGCGCGCAGCGACAACCGAGGGAGTTGGGCTGCAGAACGGCGATATCGTTGTCGTCAGCAGTAAAGCGACTGCCAAGGCCGAAGGGCGAGTGGTTGATCTTGGGAGGATAACGCCTTCGCCGAAAGCGGTTGCCCTCGGCCGGCTCACCGGGAAAGACGCGCGGCGGGTGGAGGTGATTCTCGGAGAGATGAAATCGCTTGTAGGCTATATCCCCTTGCGTAAGCTCACCAAAGACCCCGAGTTCATCCGCCACTACTTCGGTTCCATGGATGCGGTCGAGCTCCTGCATAAGGCCGAAGCGGTGCTGCTCACCGAAATGCCCGACGGCTCGCTTGCTACAGACGCGGGCAGCGACCTGTCCAACACTCCCGGGCAGGATTCGCTTACGCTGTTGCCGAAGGATCCCGTAGCGAGCGCACGCCGACTGCGCGCGGGCCTGCAGGAACGGTTCGGCTCCCGCCCCGCGGTGATAATAAGCGATTCGGAAGTGCGGATGCTGCGGTTCGGGACCGCTGAGATTGCGCTTGGGTGGTGCGGTATACGGCCGATCTCTCGTGCCTTTGGTGCGCCGGATATGTACGGCAAGCCCAAGTTCGGTGGTGTGAACGCGGTCGCCGACGAGGCGGCCTGCGCGGCCGGGCAGGTGCTCGGTCAGACCGATCAACGCATCCCGGCTGCGATCATTCGGGGCCTGAACTACGCCGAAGAGGACGAGGACGGCGCAAGTGCGCGGCTCGGCATGCCGGTTTCGTATCAGCAGAAGTTTGTCAGGATGACGGTGCTGTCCTATTTCCGCGCCGCGTGGTGCCTCAAGCTCGCTGCACTCCGGAGCCGCCTGAAGGGCTGAGGTCGGGCCTTGTAAGCCGGTTTCGGTTTGGCCGCCCGGGGGCCGTGCCTCCTGGGCGTGGCCCCCGCGTACACGCGCGTCGCGGTGGCCGGCGCTGTATCGCACCCGCTATTCTCAGCGCTCTGCCCCAACCTGCTCCCGGTCGAGGTTGCCCCCGATCTCGCGAAGCTCGTCATAGTAGTACGGAGCGCAGTCCTCAAGCGCTTCCTCGAGGTGGTCTTCCTCGGTCCGCTGCTTCCAGGCCTCAGCGATCCTCGTCATCTCGCCGGCCTCGTTGCCGACAATCGTTGCGTCGGCACCCGGGTGGGTGGGCTTCGCTCCCGACTCTGCCACGATCTCTCTGAGGGCTTCGGGCCTGTCGATCAAGGGGCAGGGCCTCAGCACGTTGGTGCTGAACGGCTGGCGCTTCTGATAAGCCTTGAAAAGCGGCGTGTGAAGTGCCTCCTTTAGGCTCTTGCCTTTGATATTATCGCTTGCAAAGTGCACGAAAGCGCAGGGCTCAATATCGCCCTTGGCGGTGATGTGAAAAAAGTAACGACCGCCCGCGATGCAGCCGTGCGTAAACGCTCCGTCGTTCCAGAAGTCCACCAGCAGGATCGGACGCGTGCTTCGCAGAGCGCGAACCTCATGCACGAGCCAACTACGCTGTTCAGGCGTCAGCATGAGCGAGAAGTCCGGATCTTTGCCGATCGGGATATAGTGGAACGACCAACCGTAGAGCGCGCCCTTTTCGATCATCAGATCGAGGAACTCAGCATTGACAACGGCCTCACAGTTCTGACGGGTCAGCGTCACGCTGAACCCGAACGGAACGCCGGCCGCACGCAGGTTGTCCATAGCCGCCATCACCTTATCGAAGACGCCGTTACCGCGGCGCGCGTCGGTGACCTCACGTGGGCCCTCAAGGCTGATCGCCGGGGAGACGTTACCGAGCTCGGCCAGCTTGGCCGCCATCTCGGCATCGATGCGCGTGCCGTTGGTGTAGGTCATGAAGACCGCATCGCTGTGCCTTTCGAACAGCTGCAGCAGATGCGGCCACAGATACGGTTCGCCGCCGGAGATCGGGAAGAAATAGATTCCCAGCTCTTTGGCCTCAGTGATGATTCGATCCATCTCCTCGAAGCTGAGACTATCGTGGTGAGTGTAGGCTCCCGCCCAGCAGCCGACGCAGTTTAGGTTGCAGGCGCTGGTCGGGTCGATGAGAATTGAGTACGGAACCATGGCACCAACTTCTTCGGCCATCTTGTACTGCTTGGGAATCCCGTACAGCACGGTATTGAACAGAAACGTAATGAAGAACTTCTTGAGGACCGCCGGGTCGAGGACCTCGGCCATGTGCTCGAAGAACTCGTTGTGCTCTCGGAGCCCCTGGAGTATCTCTTTGTGCTGCGTGGCTATCGGGGCCTGCAGCAGCAGATCGATCGCTTTGGGAAGATTCTTCCGCGGGTCCTTCTCGATATAGTCGAGCACCTTACGAAC
>PUNW01000299.1 GCA_003552665.1 Spirochaetaceae bacterium
GCTGACTCCGCAGATACGCTCGAGGTCAACCTACGAGCGCTCGCTGGAGTTCCTGCGACTCGCGAAGGAGCTCGATCCTGACGGCACCACCAAATCGAGCATGATGCTCGGACTTGGGGAGAAAGAGCACGAGATCCTCGAAGCGATGGACGACCTTCTGGCAGTGGGGGTAACGGTGCTGAATCTCGGTCAGTACCTGCAGCCCACTCGAACCAACGCGCCGGTACAACGCTACTACGAGCCGAAGGAGTTCGCTCGCCTGCGAGCTGTCGCGCTCAGGAAGGGTTTCACTCACTGCGAGGCCGGACCCCTGGTGCGTTCGTCGTATCATGCCGGCGAGCAGTACGAGCACTATCGGCGTCGCGTACACCCGCTGTATCAGGACCAGCGCTGAGTCACACTGCCGCCGGCACGCCGGCTTATTCAGCGCGGCTTATTCGCCGAGGCGGAAGCTGTGAAGAGCCGTATGAACGGCGCCGGCGGGTTCGAGACGGCTTTGCTTGAGGGCAAGGATATCGAGCGACCCCTGCGCTCCTACCGGCGCTCCGGCATAGCGCTGCAACGCCTCGGCCGCACGGCGGGCCTGCGAAGCGGCCACGCCCTTGCGAAGGTAGCCCACGGTGACGTGTGGATGGAACGGTTTGTCATCGGCCGGGAACCCGAGCCCCGCGAGCACCTCGGAGATGCGGGCGTAGAGCTCCGCGAGCCCGCCCTGTGGGGCCTCAATTCCCGCCCATAACACGCGGGGGTTGCGTGCATGCGGAAAACACCCGCCGCCGCTGAGTCGTATCGGAATCGGGGCCGCTTCCGAAACCACTCGCCTGAGCGACTCGGCGAGCGGGGCGATCAACCCTTCGTCGGTGTCGCCTAGAAACCGCAACGTCAGGTGCAGGTTTGCCTCGGGAAGCAGGCGTACGGCGCTCTGCGGCGGGCCGGACAGCGCCCGGTCCCGCAGTGCCACTACATCGGCTAACAAAGAGCTCGGTAGCTCCAAGGATACAAATAGTCGTGCAGTCCCCATGTTTGGTATACTACCGCCGATGAGTGATCGAGTGAAAGAGCTGGAGCAACTGATTCGCTATCATCAGGACAGGTACTACAACGCCGAGCCTGAGATCTCAGACGCCGAGTTCGATGGGCTGTGGGACGAGCTGCGCGCGCTGGATCCGCACAACCGGATCTTTACCGAGGTGGGGCGGGATCATACTCCCGGCTATCTCAAGCGCGAGCATATCATCCCAATGAACAGCCTCGACAAAGCCGCAGACGCGACGAGCTTTCTGCGCTGGGCGAAAAAGGTCGGGCATGAGCGGTTCGTTGTGCAGTACAAGCTCGACGGCGCCAGCATGGAGTTGCAGTACTTCGACGGTGCGTTCCGGTACGGGGTGACCCGCGGCGACGGGCGCGTTGGTGATGACGTGAGCATGAATGTGGTCCGTATGACCGGAGTGGTCCGCAAGCTCGAGGCCCGGTTCAGCGGCGGTGTGCGTGGTGAGGTGATCATGCCCCGCGAGATCTTCGAGCGCTACTACACCGACAAGGCGAACTGTCGGAATGCCGCTAACGGGGTTATGAAGCGCAAAGACGGGCAAGGCGCCGAGTACCTGCATGTGTTGTGCTACGATGCGCTCGGGGCCGAGCCTGAACACTACTTCGCCGACGAGGTCGCTAAGCTCGAATGGCTCGGGCGGCAGGGGTTCAATCTCGTGCCGTACCGGGTGTTTGACGATCCGGAGCAGATAGTCGCGTATCGCGATGAAGTTGCCGAGGAGCGCGAGCGGCTCAACTACGATATCGACGGGTTGGTGGTGAAGGGGGTGGCGATCGACCGAGCCGACATGCAGCGCGCACGCCCGGAGCGACAGATCGCGTTTAAGTTCTCCCCCGAGGAAGCCGTGAGTACGCTCCGGCGCGTACGCTGGAGCGAATCAGGACATCACTACACCCCTATCGGCATCATCGATCCGGTTCAGCTCGCCGGTACGACGGTGCAACGCGCCAATCTCGCCAACCCGCGCCTGATAGACGCGCTCGGTCTCATGGTTGGTTCGCGCGTCGTGGTCACCAAGCGCGGCGATATTATACCGAAGATCGAACGGGTGCTCGAAACCCCCCCGAATGCCCAGCCGATTACCCTGCCGGCCGTCTGCGGAACCTGCGGCACCGAGCTCCTGAACGAAGGTACGCGTTTGTACTGCCCGAACCTGGACTGCAGCAAGCGGCGCTTCCACCGGTTGCAGAAATGGATACAGGTCCTAGAGATCAAGGAGTTTGGGGATGTTATCCTACGGAATCTGTTCGACTCCGGGCGCGTCACCGAGATTCATCACCTGTACTCGCTTTCGGTCGAAGACCTTGTGGCGCACGAGCGGGTCGGAAAACCGCTCGCCCGGAAACTACTGCGCAACTTGCAAGCGGTACGTGAGCTCCCGCTTTCGCGTTTCGTCGCCGGGTTCGACATCGAGCATATCGGCGAGCTGATCATGCAGAAAATCGTGAGTGCGAGTTACAGCACCCTCGAGAGCATCCGTGATGCCGAGCCGCAGGATCTCGCGGCGGTTGAAGGAATCGGGGAAACCACCGCCGCAGTAATCATCGACGGCGTGCGCACGCTTTATCCATTGATGCAGCGGGTCCTGGAAACCGGTGTGGTGCAAATCCGGCAACCCCGGCAGGATTCGCCGCTCTTTGGAAAGAGCTTCTGCTTCACCGGCACGCTGCATACCATGAAAAGGGCCGAGGCGGAGCAGCTCGCACAGCAGTCCGGCGGAATCGTGAAAAACAATGTCACCCAGGATCTCTCATATCTCGTCAGTAACGATCCGGACTCCGGTTCATCGAAGAGCCGCAAGGCGAAGGAACTTGACATCCCGGTCATAAGCGAACAAGAATTCCTGCAGATGACACGAGTATCTTGAGTGTGTCCATTTTTCTCGCAACCGACGTCACGATAGGGGGCGCTGATGGCTTCACAGTGGGATAACGAGCCCCGGAACGAACGCATCAGTCACGACGAGTTCGAGCTGCGCAAGCAGATCGAGGAGTATTATCTTCCCAAGCAACTGATCGATGCCGTGCTCGAGATGGGACATCTTCCCACCGATTCGACCGAGGCCCGCGTCGGCGTCGCGTTCATGGATATCGCCGACTACACCTACATCTCCAAGTTCCTGAGTCCTAAGGAGAATCAGGATGTGCTGAACGGCCTCTATACGGCGTTCAACAGTGTCCTGCGGCGTCATGGGGGATACCTCAACAAGATCGAAGGCGACAGCCTGATGTTTCACTATGGCGGCGTCATCGACCCGAATACACGCGGCATGTCTTCCGAGCAAGCCAAGCGTCATATCGCCCGCGAGTTGTTCTATACCTGTGTCGAGATGCAGCGCGTCTGTGTGCTGTTCAATCAGGCTAACGATCGCTTCCTCTCCGAGTCGGTTGCGCCCCACGAACGTCCTGCGCTCGAGCGCGCGTTCCAAATCATCTCCAGCCTTCGAACCAACATGGATCTGGCTTCGTCTATCAACGCCCTGTTTCAGATCCGTATTCGGATCGGAGCCAATATCGGCGAGGTCACGATTGGAAACTTCGGACCCGACGGGGCGAAGCAGTGGGATATCGTTGGTCTGCCGGTGATCGAGGCGAAACGTATGGAGAGCACGGCACCGGCGGGCGGGCTTAGAATCTCCGAGCAGTTCTACACGGTGCTCGAGGAAACCGGTGTGGTTGACGCCTATTACAACCGTTTCAAAAAAGAGGCCGAGGCGCTGTTCGGTTACTACCGCGATATCACGAAAGAGGAGCTGTTCCGCCGCACGCCGGTGCGCATAAAGGATAAGCAGAACGCCCGCTTCGACACTTATAGCATCCAGGTCAACCCCGGTCTGCCGGAAGCGATCAGCTCACAGATCGAGCTGCTGCTCCGCCACGAGTGGCACGGCGCGCGGCGTATCTCGGAACTGGTTCAGTACTACCGGGGCAATCGCTTCGTCCTCGCAGCCGTGGAGGACCTGTTCAAGCGCAAGGGCGTGCGGCTACGTAAGAGCTTGATCTTCGCAACCATCAACCCTCGAAAACATGCCGCTGTTGGTGAACGGCTCGGCGGTAATTCCTCAAAGGTGGAGGAGTTCATCGATGCCAACTACTCGCTGTTCGACCTGTTGGCGGACCTGGGGAAGTTTCAGGACAGCGTGAAACAGGACGTCGAACAGTACCCAGGCGAGCCGGAGGAGTTCAGCTCCTACGCATCGTTCATGCAAGCCGAGCGAACGCGATTGATCGAAGAGTTTGACCGGCGCAGAGATGCGATCCTCCGCAGCGCCCATTTCCATCGCGTAGTGTTTCCGCTGGTGTTCAACAGTATCTTTGCAAGCGTCGTGGAGTATCAGAACCGCGCTGCGCACCTGGAACAGGTCGATTGATCCGTTCCGGTGGCCGCAACGGTGCCTGCTGAGCGAAAACGAGAACGCTACCGGGCCTTCAGTCCTTTGACGAGCCGTCGGGCAGTGTTGTGTGCTCCGATAATGTTCAGTGCCGGAGGGCCGAGCTCGAGCTCGGCCAGCGCTCCGGTGACGAATATCCGCTCGCCCCATTCCAGGTGCGAGCGCGGCATCGGGAAGCCGCAGTCTGCGGTCGGCAGCGCGAACTCCTTTGTGATCTGCTGCATCAACGGGGCTTTGTACATTCGGCGGTTGAAGCCGGTCGCGAGCACGACGTAGTTGCTCTCGAGGGTTGTCCGGCCTTCGCTGCAGACCAGACGCACCGTTCCGTCGGGGCGGGCCTCGGCCGAGCCGATATCGGTGATGAGCAGGCGCACACGGTCCTGGTGCTGTAAGGCAGCGAAGTCCTCCGCCACATCCCGGGGCACCGAGCCCGGGTAGCGCTCAGCCTCGATGACCGCACGCCGGCGGCTGTAGTCGCGCTCGACCAGGAAATCATCGAGACATTTCGGCCCTATGAAGCAGGGGTTACTGTCGAAGGTCGCGATTCGCAGTTGATGTCTGGAGATGACCGTCACCGGTCCGATACCGGTGCGCGCCAGTTGGCAGGCCTTCTGAAGCGCGGTGATGCCACCGCCGACGACCACCGGAGTGTGCGCTTCCTCAGGCACACGTGGGTCGAAGCCGTGGCTGAAGACATGCTGGACCGGAGCCCCGTCCTGCCGGACCTGAACCGCCCAGTCCGGGTAATGGGGGCTTTCGGAGTCGCTGAATGCAAGCACTACGTTTTTGGCGAGAACGCTCGTCTCGGCTGTCCGGATGCGCTTGCCCCCGTTTTGGCGACTGATCTCGATAGCTCGCCCCTGCGTGCGGATGTGTTCGAGCCCGTGCGCGGCAATCATGTTGTCGGCGTGCGCGTTGAACAGCCCCAGCGACGGACGCGCGTAGGGCGCGATGAAATCCGAAAGCTCGCGGTTCTCCGGTCTGCGGGCGAAGCGGCGTAGGGCTCGAAAATCGATATCGAGGTTGTGACTGCTCGGCGAGCGCAGATAGCGCATGCCCGAGGCATTGGTTACCCGTCGCCAAACCGTAAGGGGGGTCTCGTGCGGGTCCATTACCCGCAGCCCGTCGGAGTCCACCAGATCATGAGCGAGGAGGTAACGGCTGATGATGGTGCCGTGACCCCCTCCGCCCAGGATGAGCCAGTCCAGCATCGGGCCAGTATAGAACTGGTTTTCCAGTTGTGCAAGCAGCGTTGCGGCAATGACATACTTCCGCAGCCGGGCATTTCCGGATACAATGCCGCACTATGGTAACACCCAACCGCACCGGAAGCATTGCTCGAAGGCCGTTAATCGCGTGGATTACGATTTCGGCCGTGGTTTTGGTTCTTGCCGGCTGCCCGGCGATCGAGACCGTCGTCGATCCGGAACCGGAACCGCCTCGGCGGCCCAGTCCTGAGCTCGAGCCTGAAGAGGTGGTTCGCATAACCGTTGAGGCGCTCGCTGCCGGGACGGCCGGAGATCTCGATGCGGAGCTTCTGTTTGCATTTGCGTCGCCGGACAAAAAGGCGGCTTTTGAGGACCAGTACGATTACGCCGAGCATTTCACCCGCGGCCCGTATCGTCCTCTCGTCGGTCATGCTGAGGCACAGTATCATCCGCTTGATCTCGACAATCGCATCGCCCGCCAGGACGTTACGGTAACCACTGAAACCGGACAGGAACGCCGCTTCGGGTTTCTGTTAGTAGAAGCTGCAACCGACGAGTGCGATGGCTGCTGGCTGGTGGAAGCAGTGCGCGCATATCTGGACTAGTGGTGCGCCATGGACACTGACGTAATCGTCGTTGGCAGCGGCCACAACGGTCTGGTCTGCGGTGCATATCTGGCGCGCGAAGGGTATCGAGTTAGCGTCTTCGAACGTCGGGATACAATCGGCGGCGCAGTCTGCACCGAGGAGATGTTCGGCGGATTCCGCCTGGACGTAGGCGGCTCGGCGCACTTCATGATCCACCATACCCCGATCGTTCGCGATCTGGAACTGGGTAAGTACGGCCTGGATTACATACCGATGGACCCGTTTATGAGCGCGCCCTTCCCGGACGGCTCGATCGTGGAGTTCTTCGGCAGCATCGACAGGACCTGTGAAAGCATTGCGGCGATTTCTTCGGCCGACGCCGAGGCGTATCGCCGGTTTATTGAATACTGGCGGCCGTTTAATGAAGCGGTGTTCGAAGCCTTTCTGAAGGCACCGACGCCGGGTGCGTTTGGCAAAAGCTTCTTCGGGCGGCGGGTGACCGCGGCCGGCGCTTCAAAACAGGAGCTGGTGCGTGAGCTGCTGAAGAGCTACGGGCGGATCGTGAACGAGCGCTTTGCGGACGAGCGTGTTCGCGCCGCTTTGGCGTGGTGGGGTGCGCAGAGCGGTCCGCCGCCTATCGATGCCGCGTCGGCCGAGTTCATCGGGTGGCATTCGCTGATTCATACTCATGGGCCGGCGCGGCCTCGCGGCGGCTCGGGAATGCTTACCCAGGCCCTGGCACGCTACATCGAATCCCACGGCGGAAACGTGTATCCCAGTCGTGAAGTCCGCCGCATTTTGGTCTCAGAAGGCCGCGCAGCAGGCGTTGAGCTGGTAACCGGCGAACGGGTGAGTGCTCGTCGGGTTGTCTCCAACGCGCACATCTGGGTTACCTTCCGCGACCTGCTCGCGGACTGGACGCCTGCATCGCTCCTGAGAAGGGTGGAACAGGTTCACGTCGGCAACGGGTTCGGAATGGTGCTCAGGTGTGCGGCCGAGCAACTGCCGAGTTACGCCTGTGCGGAGGTTCCGGCGCGGCGGGCGCTGAACGGAATCCAGCTCTTATGCCCGAGCATGCAGTATCTCAACGATGCCTACGCCGACTACCTGCGCGGAATGCCGGCCCGAGATCCGGCCCTGGTGGTCATGACCTTCAGCGCCATCGACGATACGCTTGCGCCGCCGGGGAAGCACACGTTGTTCGTCTGGGGACAATACTATCCCTACGCGCTGCGCGGAGGCGCGGACTGGGATGAGATAGCCAAGCCGGAGGCCGAACGTATGCTGCAGGTGCTCGATCGGTTCGCGCCGGGAGCATCGCAGAACGTGATTGATACCTACATCCAGACTCCGAAGGAGATAGCCCGCAAGCATAACATGCCGAACGCCAACGTCATGCATGTGGAGATGGTAATCGACCAGATGTTCATGTTTCGGCCGCTGCCGGAGCTCTCACGCTACGTCGCGCCGCTCCCGGGCCTTTTCCTGGCCAACGCCGGAATGCATCCGGGTGGAGGTATTTTCGGTGCTCCCGGATATAACTGCAGCGCGGCGGTCCTGCGTTCGTTGCGGGGCAGGTTCGGTCTGCCACGCCGGCGCTGAGCGCTGCCGGCCGGGTCATACGGTCATTACGGGCTTTGCCGTCATTCTCCGTGCAGGGTGCGCTGAAAGGCTTCCCATGCCTCTTCGCGCTCCTTCTGTGAGTAGGGGCGCTTGAGCTTTTCGCGTTCGGCGACGTCGCGTTTGGGGTCCGGGTTTTTCCGCTCGGCGGAGCCCTCCCGAGCGGAGCGTGATTGGCCTGAAGCGGTCCGGCCGGGCGGTGAGGGTGTGCCGCCGCCGGCGTTGCTGCGCTCTTTGCGGTGATGGCGAAATGTAACATCAGCTGCAGCGGGGCTCCGTTCTGAGTATCTCTTTCCGGTGTGAGCGGCGCGTGTGCGACTTGCCGATCCGGTAGAGCTGTGCGCGGAGCCCGCCTCAATGTGTGCTGCGTCTCCGCCCGGCTGGGGCGTTGCCACGAGCTTGGAGGTGCGTGCTGCCGAATACCGTTCGTGCAGCTGGGTATGACGCCCCGTAACCCGCAGCCACAGTTGTCGGATGATCCCCAGGTTGTCGAGATACTCCTGCAGTAGCTCGGACGGTGAGATTCGGAAGATCTGGTGATACGGGCGCAGTGAGGAAGTCCTCTGCTCGAAAAACGGATCGAGGCGATGCTGCAGCTTAACCGCACTCATTTCGCCGCGCACCTCACGCGTGTCATGTACGAGCGCTTCGGTCAGCAAGCCGGGATCACGGAGTAGATGGGCGACAAACGGTTCGTCTCCTCGCAGGCGTTCTCCGATATCCCGGTCGAGGTTATCGAGCGTCAGCAAAACCGGGCTTCGACCTTCCGAGCTCGAGCTGATCTCGGTCGCCATCAGTTCGAGATAGTGTTGGCGCAACTGCGCGCGGGCGCGATCCACACGTCGCTCGAGCTCGGGAACGGCGCGGTCGCGGTGGATGTAGCGGCTGTGAACGCGTATCAACACCGGCAGGCGCGATCCCTCGGCCGGCTCGGATGCCTGGCGATAGAACTCGGTTTTGATCGCAGTTACTTCCTCCGGGTGATGGTGTTCGATCTCGGCGAACTGCTCATTGAGCCAGGCCTGGGACACAAACGGATTCGAGGCTTCACGAATACGGGTAATCAGATCGGTGACTGTCGAATGCCGTCGTTCCACACGCCGTTGCTCGATCGCCGCTGTCTCGAGCTCGGCGTCTACCGCCACCCGTAATACGGCTGCGGCCGGCTCGACGAGTGGCAGATGACGCCGGGCCTCGCCGGCGGCAAGCTCCCGGATACCGTTGCCGAGCGCAGCACTGACGGTCCTCCAGGTGTAGAGGTTCGCTTCGTTGAGTTGCTGCTGGAGCTGTAGTGAGCTGATCGATTGCAGCCGCGCAGTTTCGGCAAGCAGGTCCTCATGCTCGAAACAGCGTCGCAGCACCGACTCGGCCAGCGAACGAGCTTTTGCAATTGCCGATCCCGGCAAGATCACCTGGTCATCACCGCGTCGAAGCGGCAGGGTATAGGCAAGCGGTCCCGATTCCTCGTCATCCTCCTGAGCGAGCAGAGTCTGGATGATCACTCCGGTGTCGAGCCTGCGCCGCAGGGGGGCCGGAGGAACCTCGTCCTGGAGGGTGCTCTCGGTCGGCAGACCGATCTCCGGATCACGCTCGAGCTGCCGAATGCGCTCCTCGAGTGCGCTCGCAAAAAAGATTGCGGCGCCCGGTTCACAGAGCACCAGACCGAATGGGCGGACCTCGCCCTCGACGGTGCGGGTTGTTATCACGGCACACTGGTATCTGCGAAGCTTTCTCAGCAGTCGCCCGAGGTCCCGAACGGAAGCTGCCGGCGGTTGCGTTATCGCGTTGGCGACGCGGCGATATGGAATCTCCGGCTCCCACAGCGCACAGAGCTTATGAAACAACTCCCGTTCCTGGGTGGTGAATACCCCGAGACTGGAGAGAAACAGCTCGCGGTCCTGGCGCTCGGCGAACGCGAATGGGGGCGCGGGGCGAAGCCGGCTTGAATACTCAATGCATCGCATCGTCAGCTTAAAGTATAACGATAGCGGAGAGAATTTTCCGCATTCGGTGACCACCTGTCGTGCCGCGTGGGTTACTCCCGAGGTTTCCGCGGTGCGTCGGCTTCGGGTTGCCCGGCTCTCGCCGGGCCGCTCTGTCCACCGGTCGGTGACGGAAGCTTCTCAGCCGGCTGGGTCTCGGGCGGATCCGCATCAGCGAGTATGATCAGCTCCACCCGCCGGTTACGTCGCCTTCCTTCCGCGGTCGCGTTGTCGGCTATCGGTTCGCGCCCGCCGCGTCCTTCGTACAACAGCCGTTCCGGATCGATTCCGTGTTCCGAAAGCGCACGCACGACAGCCGCAGCGCGCTCCTCCGATAGTCGCTGCCGCCGGTCCGCCGCGCCGACATCGGCCGTGTGCCCGATCGCGAGAATCGTGTGCCCCCGCAGCGGCTCGAGGAGCGCTGCAATCTCAGTGAGGCGTTCGCGCTCTTCAGGCCGCAGGGCCGCGCTATCGGGCTCGAATCCGATCGCCTCGATGATGAGCGCCACACCGCCGCCGCGGGTCTCGAGCCGCAAGCCCGGCACCGCTGCCTCTTCAAGGCGCCGGCGCACTGCAGCTTCGTCGAGCGGCGCCGCGCGCCTGAACCAGTAGAGCCGAAACCCGTCACGAGCGAGATGCTCGCCGCTCTCCAGGCGTATGCGCTGAGAGAGCTCCTCGTTGATCATGAGCGGTTCTCCGGTCGTCACTGATACGAGGATAACCGCTTTGTGCGTTCCTTTGAAAGCCGCAACCCCGGCTTCAGCGGCAGTGTTGCTGACATGTTCGCGATAAGCCTCTTCACGCTCGTGCTGCTCAGGGTAAGCGAAGTCCGGCATTGGTGCCAATGGGTAGCGCAGCCGAAACCCGGCTTCGACCCGATGCGCCGGCCGGCCCTGCCAGATCTCGCGACCTTGATAGCGGTAGGCTGCGGTGAACGGCAACACCACGCGCGATCGCTCCGCACGACCCGGCTCCGGCGAGATCATCACTTCATACTCGCCGCGGGCTTCCCAGCGCTCAGCCGTGTCCCATCGCCCGGAACCGTAGGGTATCTGCGGTAACGTGAAAGCGGCGGCGGCCGCCGGCCCCTCTCCCGGATCGGCGTACGGCGAACCGGGCTCCGCCGGCGACGGGAAGCCCCAGATCGAAGGCAGGCTGACGTACTCATTACCCAGTCGCCTGCGACGGTCCGGGTCTAGAGAGAACGCGAACTCTCTCGAGGTCTCCACAGCGCGGCCGAGCGTGTGTCGATCGCGGATCGTGTCCGCGATACGGATCTCGGTCCCCTGGTAGCCCAGGCCGGGTGACGGGGCCGGCAGCTCCGAGCGCGTCGCCGCCACCGGATTTGGCCCGACTGCGGCAACCAGTGGACGCAGAACCACTTGCGTTTCGCTGCGGGTCTGGCCGAGATAGCGGCCGTCCAGGCGCTCGCGGACATGCTCTCGTATGACAACGGATCTCGACTCTGCGAACGCAACACGGGGGCCGGCCGGCGGCGCTTCAGCCGGTGCCGGGTAGCAGACTAACGCTCCGAACAGCAGGAGAGCAGCTGCCGGTGTGCGGAGGCGCCGGCGGAGTCGGAAATGAGTTCTGACGCTCACACATCTATATTAGTATACTTTGGCCTGAAAATCCGGACAGCGAGTGATGTGGAGGGACTGTATGGAGTTTGAACGCGAGCAATATGATGAGCTGCTGGACGAGCGCAACGTCATCGGTGCACTGCGGTATCTGCGAGCGGCGGACTTCGACCGGCCGGAGTTCGACCGGGAGTACGGGCGGCTGGTGAACATGACGCTCGCGGAAGCGGCCGCTGCAGCCGAACGCGGCGAGCGAGACCGGGCGGCGTACTGGCGCGCGGTACTGTCCTGGCTGTTGCGCGAAGTAGCCCCGCTCGGGTCGCTGTACCGCGAACAACTGCGGCTCGAGTTCGGATCGCTCGGGGGCCTGGAAGAATCGATCCGCTCGGCCTTCGGCTCGCGCGCCGGTCAGAGCGTCGAGCGCGCGGTTACCGAGGCGCGTTCGCGGTTCGAAGACGCCGCGCGTTCGTTCGATGAAGCCGACCCGGAGGAAGCCCTGCACGCAGTATTCGACCAGGTGGAGCGCGGCCTGCGCGACGGACTGCGTCGGTTCCAGGATGCGCTCGGTAACCGGGACTGGGGGTCGGAATCCGGCGGCAGGTCGCGCTCCCGGTATGAGCGCGAGGGTGAGCCGGGAACGGAAGGGCCTGCGGAAGGGCCTGACGCAGACGATAAGGACGAGGCCCCGGCACATGAGGTGAAGATCGAGAACGACGATCAGTGAGCTGAGCGATCCGCAGAGCCGCGCTCGGTTGCCTGCAGGACGGTGCTCGTACCGCTTGCCATGATCCTGTAAACGACTCTGCGCGGAAGCAGCTTGAGCAGCCCGTATAGCATGCGGTTGGCGAGCCCAGGTATGCAGACAACCCGCCCTCGATCGGCGGCCGCCAGGCCGCTCCGGGCTACGTGATCCGGCTGCATCCAGCGCACCAGCCCGCGGTTGCGTTTGACTGCGGCCTCATAGCGGTGAAAATCGGTGCGCGTGAAGCCCGGTAGCAGGGCAACCACGCGTATGTCGCGCGGTTTGAGCTCGAGCGCGAGAGACTCCGAAAAGCTCGTCGCAAAGGCCTTGGAAGCGCAGTATACGCCGCTGCGCGGCGAAACGCCGAAGCCGGCGAGTGAGGATACGTTGATGATGCGTCCGCCCGCCGGCATCTTTGCGATCACGCAATGAGTCAGCTCCAGCACCGCTTCAACGTGTACGCCGACGAGACCGAGTTGCGCGGCGTATTCATCCTCGCTGAAAGCGACCCCGCGGCCATGTCCGGCGTTGTTTACCAGCCAATCCACGCGCACAAGCCCTTCGATCGCCCGGAGGAGCGGCTCTCGACCGGACCGGTCCGAGAGCTCGCAGGGGACCGCCTCAACCTCAACCCCATGGTGTTCGGCGAGACTCCGGCGGCGTTCCTCGAGCGGCCGGCGCCGTCGTCCGGTTATCAGTAAGTCGCACCCGCGAGCGGCGAGCTGCTCGGTGAACGCCGCTCCGATCCCGCTCGTTGCCCCGGTGATGATCGCAACCGGGCGCCGAGCGCCCGTACCGGCGATCGTTGCCTGCCGCTCGGTCTCCTCAGAACGGAAAGACATGGGCGGCATTGTAGTGGGCTTATCAGCCGGGGTCAATATAAGTATATTTGTAAGCAAACAGGGAGGTGCCGATTATGAGGATAGAGGCCGATGAGGATGCGCGCGTACGACGCGCCGTGCGGTTCAGGCGCGCGGTTGTATGGGTGACGCTCGGCATGATCGTGCTTGCCGGAGTAGTGTTCCGGGGGGCGCCGGGAGTGACAGTGCAGGCCGATCAGGCCGATGTGAGGTTTGCGCCGGACGGCGATGGCCCGATCAAGGTAGAAAACATACCGCCCGGGACGGTGCTGACGCGCGAACAGTTCGAACGAGTTGAGTTTCCCGTACAGCGCAGCGACGATGAGTGGCGTGCGCTGCTCACCTCGCAGCAGCACTACGTGCTGCGCCGGCGCGGTACCGAACGGGCTTTCACCGGGGAATACGACGGACAGTACCGAGACGGAACCTACCACTCGGCGGCAACCGGCCAACCATTGTTTTCCTCCGAAGCCAAGTACGATTCCGGGACCGGCTGGCCGAGTTACTACGAACCGATTGAGCCCGATGCGGTCTTATACGTCGAGGATCACTCGTTCTTTATGAAGCGCATCGAGATCGTGGATAGCGAGAGCGGGTCGCACCTGGGGCATGTCTTTGATGATGGACCGGAGCCGACCGGTAAACGCTACTGCATCAACTCCGCGGCGCTGATTTTTGTCCCCGAAGGCGAGGAGCCGCCCTCAATCGGCCAACGGTCCGGGCCGCGTTGAGCCGCCGGCGGTCAGAGCGTCTCGAGGACGCCGCCGGCGAAGGTGAACCCTCCGCCGAAGGCCGCGAGCCCGAGCTTTTGGCCAACCGGCAGAGTGCCGTTGAGCTCCGCGAGGCACAACGGAATGGTGCTCGATGAGGTGTTCCCGTTGTGCCGGATGTTGCTGTACATCTTCTCCGGCGGCGCTTTCAGGCGTTGCCGGATGGCGTTGATGATCCGCTGATTCGCCTGGTGCGGTACCATGAGGTCGAGGTCCGCCGCGCGGATACCGGCTTCGGTGCAAGCGAGATCGAGCATGTGCATCATCTGCTTGACCGCCTCCTGGAAAACCGCCGGGCCGTCCATCGAGATATGCTTGCCCTCACCATCGCTTGGCACACAGAGGATCTCCCCCGGCTCGCCCTGAGCGGCGAGGGCGGGGCGATAGACGCGCAAAGCTCCGTCAAAGCCTGCTTCGGAGCCGGCTACCAGCGAGGCGGTTGCGGCATCCCCGAAGATGGGAGCGGTCGACGGGTCGGCCGTGTTCAGCCGCGGCGAGAGAACCTCGGTGGTCACGAGCAGAATGCAATCACGCGGTTTGCTCTGCAGGTAGTCGAAAGCGATCTGCAGCGCGTAGATGTATCCTGAGCACGCCGCGTTGATGTCATATGCCGGAGCAAGGAAATCTGCGCGCCCGTCTGCAAGCCGATCGTGCAGGAGCGTTGCCATCGACGGAGTGTTATGGATCGGCGTGCCGGTCGTGCACAGGATCAGGTCGACCTGCTCAATGCCGATGCCGAGGTCGGTAAACAACCCGCGCGCGGCCTGCTCCGCCAGGGTGAGCGCATTCTCGCCGTCGGTAACCCACGGCCGGGTCTCGATTCCGGTGCGTTTCAGAATGTCATCCGGCGTCCAGGTCGGGCACATCGCCGACACTTCATCGTTGGAAACGACCCGGCCTCCCTTCGCTCCGGTGACCCCCACGATGACCGGTGCAGCTGCGGCGCGCCGCGCTTCATGGTGTGCCGGAGCCGCAGCCGCCTCGGGCGTAGGCGTCGTCGGGCCGCGTTCGAGACCCGAAATGATCGGCGTGCCCGGATCTTCCCTCGTGATCGGTTTGAGATGCTCCCGGCCCGCGCTCTCAGACGGCGTGGTCTTGAGTTTGGCGATCGGCGTCCCAACCTTGACGAGATCACCCTGGCTAACCAGAATCTCTTCGACCGTTCCCGCAACCGAGGACTTGAGCTCAACAGCAGCCTTGTCAGCCTCGAGTTCCGCGACGATCTGGCCGCTTTTCACCTCATCGCCGGGTGCGACCTGCCATTCGACAACGGTTATCGATTCGTCGGAGGGACTCGACCCGATTGCTTCGAGGTAATACACGCCCTTCTCGCGCTGTGCCGCCGGCTTCCAACGAATCTCGCCTGCCAGAAGCTCGACAGCGGTCTCGAGGATTCGCCTATAGCTCGGAAGCACCTCGAGCTGGTTCTCGAAGTTGCACGGAACGTAGGTATCGGCCCGTGTAACGCGTCGCAGCGCGATCGGCCCCTTGGCGTGCTCGGCAACCGTGGCAATCACCTCTGCTCCGACGCCGGCGCTGTGGTTATCCTCGTGCACCATGATCAGCTTACCGGTGCGCGCCGCCGATTCAGTGATCATCTCGACGTCCCACGGTCGAATCGAGCGCAGGTCGATCAGATCGGTATGGTACTCGTGCTTCGATAGCTCGGCGGCGGCGCGCCGGCAGAGTCCGACCGTGTTGCCGTATGCCACCATCGTGATGTCGTCCCCTTCGAGCACCTTGCGAGCGCTGCCGAGCGGCACGAGCTGCTTCTCGACATCGGTGCTGGTGGCGTTGTCGCGCTCGTTCAGACAGCTCTTGGGATAGAAGAACAGCGTTGGCCGGCCGGATTCGAACGCGGCATTGAGAAGCCCGGCGGCATCGCCCGCCGTGCTCGGCATGACCACGTCAACCCCGGGCGTATGCGCGGCAAGCGCTTCCAGACTGCTGGCGTGGAACGGTCCCAAACCGGGCTTATAGCCGCCGCAGGTGATCATCACGATAACCGGTGCCTGCCAGCCGCCGTCGGTGCGCCAGTACATGCTGCCGAGCTCGGCAAAGATCTGGTTGTACGCAATCGGCAGGAAGTCCGCGAACTGCAGAAACGCGACCGGCCGGCGGCCGGCGAGCGCTTCGCCGATCGTTTCCCCCAGTATCAACGATTCGGACAGCGGCGAGTTGCGTACCCTTCCCGGGTAGGTGGTGCTGAGGCCTTTCGTCACCCCGAAGACGTCACCCTTGGGATCCTCAATATCCTCGCCGTACAGGACTACGCGCTCATCCGAGGCGAGGCGGGTGCGCAGAACCTCGCGGATGGCTGCGAGCATAACGTAGGTCTCCTCGCCGCGCTCGCGGGCACCTTCAGGATCACCGCGATACTCCACGGCCTTGCCCGGCGTGAGGTGCGCCGGAAGCGGTTTAAGCGCATCGAAGACCGGCGCGGGCTCCGGGCTGTACTGAGCGCTTTCGGCTACCGGAACGAGCTCTTCGCGGACGTCGCGCGAAATCTGCTCGAGCGTATCGGTCGTCACGCCGCGCTCGACGAGGTAGGCTTGAAAGTGTATCAGCGGGTCTCCGGTTTCGGCGACGCGTTTGATCTCCTCGGAGCTGCGATACATGCGTTGGTCGTCGGCGTTGGTGTGGTTCGAGAGGCGGTCCACCTCGAACACGATGATGTGGGGCACGCGCCTAGTGCGCACCTCGGTGACAACCTCGCCGAATACGTCGTAGCACTCGTGCGGGTGCCGCCCGTCCATGCGGGTGATCGGGATACCGTAGAACTCTCCGGGCTGACCGTCGGGGCGGTCGTAAAAGGTCCTGCCGTCGGTCAGTGTGGAGATCGCAAACTGGTTGTCCTGGACGAGGAACAGCACCGGCAGCTGGTCGCGTGCGGCGTGCCCGATCGCCTCCAGAACCTCGCCCTCCTGCGTCATGCCGTCCCCGAGCGAGCACAGCATGATTGCGTTTCCCTGGCGGCTCTTGAGCGCCGTGGCGACTCCGGCGGCCTGCAGCGCGTTATTCCCGACCGGCCCGGTGAGGCTGAGAATGTTGTGCTCGGGGGCGCTCATGTGCGCGTTCATCTGCCGTCCGCGCGAGTGTGACCGGTCCTTGTTGAACAATGCGAGAAAAAACATCTCCGCCGAGACGCCGCGCGCGAGCATCAGCGCCTTGTCGCGATA
>PUNW01000256.1 GCA_003552665.1 Spirochaetaceae bacterium
AATCGACCGGGAGCAGCGAAAGATTCAGCTCTATGCCGTCGGCTCCGGCGTCCTCAAGGGCTTTGACGTGTTCAACCCAGAATGAAGAGCTCTTGGCATTCATGCTCGCGAAGACCGGAATCGAGACAGCCTCCTTACATCCTCGGATTAAACGCCGATACTCGTCCAAGCCGTGCGACATCTCGTGGCCGCGGATGTAGTCCCAGGCCTCGGTATGCTCCACCTGTCGCTCCAGGTCCGCGATTTCTCCCTCTATTTCTTCTTCGAAGATCGATCGCAGGCTCACTGCGCCGGCCCCGGCGTCCTCGAGAAGCTTCACCCGCTCCGGTGTGTTTGTGAGCGGGGAGCTCGAAGCCACGATCGGACTGCGTAGCGTCTGCCCGAGATAAACGGTGGAAAGATCCAGCATTCCTGTTTCCCCTTAGCCAATGAATGGTGCGCAATTCACTAAGAATAGATAGATTAATACTAAACGCTTTGCAGCTGCCTGTCAACGAAGCAGGTAATCGGGCTAATCGGTGATCGGCCCGCTCACCGTGTCGGTGCCCGATTCCCCGTGCCCGATTCACTCGAACAGCAACACCGCAGCCGGATCAAACACCTGGAACGCAAACGACTCGGTGAAGTACAGATCGATCTCGTCGTTTCGGTGCCCTTCATAGCCGATGGAAACGTCCTGCCCGAGTGTCAGGCGAAAGTCTCCGCCACGCTCGCTGACCAGAACACACTGCTCAACACAGGGGCTGAGAATAATGCTTCCGCCGATTATCCGTTCGAGGTGCCTGTTCACAGGGTAGCCGGAAACATAGACAGCCAGGGCACGCCACCGTTCCGGTCCGACGATCAGCGAATAGGGGCCGCCGACGCCACGTTCGTGAAAAAGCGCGATGCCGCGGGTTACCGCCGCCAGAACTTCCTCCGGGCTATCGCCGAACACCATGGCTTTGTGTTCGCTGCTCGCCTGCAGTCCCGGGATCTCTCCCTCTGCCAGCCCGCAGTAGATCGCCCGTTCTTCGAACGTGGCAATCGCCCTGGCGGCCTCTTCCATGGTGCTGAGGTCAGGGGTTTCCAGCCCACGGGAAATATTGTCCAGCTCCCAGCGGTTCAGCGTGAAGCCGGCGCGCGCTTCAACCAGGGGCTGACTCACCCGGTGCCCGTAGCGGACGCCCTCCACGACCAACTCTTCAGCAATCGCCAGTCTGCCGGTCGGAATGGCCCCGTGGGCCCACCCGTAGGGGCCCTCGACCTCTACGAAGCTGCGAGCGGACAGGAAGTTTTTGAGGGCGCGGCGCGCCTGTTGATTGAGCTCCTCCCATGCCATATCCGAGATCGGCGCTAATGTTTGGCGCAGAATATCCATAGCTCACTCCTCCTGCTCTGATTTAGCTACGCGCCCGAGGCCGAGGCTCCCATCCCCTCGGCCTGCCGCAGCGGAGCCCGTTGCCCGATCGCCGCCGGTCCCCGGCTCACCGCCGGATCCGGTGTGGTGGTCCTCAATCGCAACGATATCCTCCATGGTAAACAGGTAGCGCCGCAGGGCTCCGTCCCATCCCGGCTGATTCCTACGGAGCCATTCCAGTGACATGCACGCGTGCTCCATCTCCTCGTCACGATTATGCTCCAGAATCCGGCGGAGCTGATCGTCGGTACAGGCGTCTATACGCTGCTGGTACCAATCGACCGCTTCGAGCTCTTCCTGCAGGCTGTTAATCGCTCGAATGTAGTTTCGCGTGTCGGGGCTGAGCTGTTCTACCGGTTCGTGAAAATGCGTCATACTGCTCTCCTCGGTCATCCCGCGCTGCTGAGCGCCCAAGCGCACTCAAACCTGTCCATGATATTTTCTGACCGATATGCTAATACTTTTCGCGGGTTTGGAAAAGGGCGGCGCAGCGTCGAAAACACTTGACGCTATAAGAGAAACTACACAACTTCCTTGCAAGGAGTTTACCGCAATGCGTGAGTACGACATCGTGATTGTGGGAGCATCCGCCGCGGGAGTCAGCGCGGCACAGGCGGCTGTCGACCGACAAGCCGGCCATACGATTCTGCTCGTCGGCGAAGAAGATCGCCTCCCCTACAAGCGGACCACGATTTCCAAGAGCTTTGCCGATGGTTTCGAGCGCGACGCGTTTGCCTTACTCGAACCCGAATGGTACACGCGCAACGCGGTAGATCTGGAGCTCGGTATCCGAGTGGAACGAATCGAACGCCGAAACCACGAGATTCAGCTGAGCAACGGCGAAGTAGTGCGCTATGGACGGCTTATCCTCGCGCTCGGCGCGCGCCCCCGCCTGCCGCGCTTCTCCGAAGGGTTCCGGAAAGCGGTAATGTGTGCCACCGGGATCCGCGAAATCGAGCAGCTGCTGGCCGCCGCCACGCGCGCGCGATGCGTCACAGTGGTAGGCACAGGCGTCCTCGGCTGCGAAGTGGTGGAACAACTCACCCGGTTGGGACTCGAGACGCATTTTATTGGGCGTAACGCTCATCTGATGGACCGCTACCTCAATCCCCAGGCGGCCCGGTACTTGACGGAGCTCTACCGCAGTAACGCGGTGCGCCTGCACCTTGAAACCGCCACACCCCGCGTGCACCGCCGTGAAGACGCCTTCGAGCTGGTGCTCGCCGAGACCGGTGAACGGCTGCGAACCGACCTGCTGGTGTATTGCATCGGTCTCGAACCCCGCACGGAGCTTGCTCGGCGAGCCGAGATCGCCGTAAACCGCGGCATCCGCGTAGGGGCGGACCTCAGAACGTCCGACAACGACGTCTTCGCAGCCGGTGACGTTGCTGAACACCCCGGCGGACTCCTTACGCATCTGTGGCGCCACGCGCTCGAACAAGGCGCCATTGCGGGCGCCAATGCCGCGGGGGCGGAGGAGCAATATGGCATGGTCCCGTTTCGTGTGAAGTGTGAAGTCTTCGGTCACTACTTCTTTTCAATCTCGCGCCCGCCGAAGCACGAATTAGCCCGGTATGACCAGCGCGAGTATCAGAACGGCCGCTATATCTGCGCCTATTTGCAGCGCGGCAGGGTTCACGGAGTGATCATGCGCGACGACAAGGACGAGCAGAAGCGCTACATGCAGGCCGCAAACGAGCACTGGGAGATCGAGCGGTTCGAACGGGAGTTCGAGCTCGCATAGCCCACGGCGCACAGCCCACAGCCGTGAGGTGTACCGGCCGAGCGAACCGCCTCGGGGTGCAACCTTGTCGTCCACCCTCTCGATACAGTACCTTAGAGCTTAGTGGGGGCAAACCGCACGAGGTATGTGCGTCAAAGGAATGGAGCTGTCATGAAACGGAATATCTGGAAAGTAGCCTTTTTTGTCCTGAGCGCCGCTGTTGTGCTGTTCGGGGCGGGGCTTTTTGTCGGCCTCAACCAAGGCGAGCCGGTTCCCGAACCGAGCGAACGGCTTGCTCGTGACAGCGGCTCACCGGCCGTACCACAGCGCAACAGTCCGTCCGGCTCGGCCCCGGAAGGCGAGTCGTTCGCCGAGGTCGCGGACGTGGTACTACCGGTAGTGGTTGAGGTCTCGGTAATGGAGACAGTCCAACAGCAGGGCCCGCAAAGCCCGTTTGACTTCTTTTTCGGCCCCGGGCCCGACCAGGATCAGCGCGAGTTCGAGCGCCCGGGCCTCGGTTCGGGCGTAATCATTGAGACCGCCGGGAACAGCGCCTATATCCTCACCAACAACCATGTAGTTGGAGACGCGGACGATATCGAGATCTCGCTCTACGACGGACGCCAGTACGAAGCCGAGAAGATCGGGGGCGACCAGCGTATGGATATCGCGGTACTCGAGTTCAACCCCGGTTCCGAGGTTCCTGTCGCTCAACTAGGTGATTCCGACGGCCTTCGGGTCGGAGACTGGGTGATGGCGGTCGGCAACCCGTTCGGTTTTGAGTCGACCGTGACCGCCGGAATAGTGAGCGCCGTCGGCCGCCGCGGAGGTCCGGGAGGTCAAATTCCTGAGCTTACCGATTTCATCCAGACCGATGCCGCGATCAATCCCGGGAACTCAGGCGGCGCCCTGGTGGACATGAACGGAGAAGT
>PUNW01000138.1 GCA_003552665.1 Spirochaetaceae bacterium
ACAGCTCGTTGATCACCTCGGCGATGCGGTCGCCCTCCTCCACCGCCAGACTGCCGCCCGGGCAGAAGTCATTCTGAAGGTCGATAATCAGGAGAGCCTCGTTTCCGGCCCGTTCATTCGACGCCATAGTGATCCTCCCTTTATTATTCAAGATAATAGCAGAATGGTGCTGCTATGCAACCATCTGCGGAGCTAATTAGGGCCTGCCGGCTTGACGGCGGGTGCCGATTAAGTATACGATCGCCCCAAGGTTTACCTGATTTTGGACTTCTTTTGCTCGAACACCTGATCTCAAAAAATAGGAGAATACGGTGCCGAGAAACGAGTACAGACACTCGGTACTCGAGAGCTCACCGGAGTTCACGGAGAATCTAGACGCGACGGTTGAACATGTGTTGTCCGCTGAGGGAGCCCACGCCCAGCGTCTGGCAGCTCAGCTGATTGAGGAGCTGTGTGACGTAGCGCTTCCCGGCGAGGTGGCGCGCGAGAAGGTGCGCGAGATTCAATCGTACCGGGAACAGCTTGCCGAGTCGCTCGGGCGCCCGCTGGACTTCAGGGTCGCCGCGCTCGACTACTTCATTGAACACGATCGCCGCCTCCACAATCCGCGAGTAATCGAGCTCGACCGGTTTCGCGAGTACGAGGTCCGTAGCACGGTAGATCCTCTCACCGGCGTCTACAACCGGCGATACCTGCACGAGGTGCTCGAGCGCGAAACGAGCCGCGCCCGGCGCTACGGGCAGGCTTACGCAGTCCTGTTTCTGGATATCGACGACTTCAAGCGCGTGAACGACCAACACGGGCACCAGCTCGGCGACGAGGTTCTGGTGGCGTTTTCCCGCGTGCTCGAGCGCCACCTGCGCGAGGAGGACGTCGCCACCCGCTACGGCGGCGAAGAGTTCGTCGCGGTCCTTCCGGGAACCACCGGCCAGGGTGCTCTGCAGGTAGCCGACCGGGTGCTCAGCGCCTGTCGCGCCGAGGTATACCCGGGAGAGGTGGAGATCACCGTCTCGGTCGGGGTGGCTGAGTTCCCCGCCGACGGCTCATCGGTGCAGGAGATTCTCGGAAAAGCCGATCAGTACCTCTACGCCGCCAAGCTCGCAGGCAAGAACCGGGTGATCGGGCGGCTCCAGGACCAGCGGCGATTTTCGCGCTACCGCACCACCTATCCCATTGTCGCCGAGATCGGGGGCGACTCGGTCAGAGGCGCGATGTTCGACGTCTCGCGCGAAGGCGCGCTGCTTGCGCTGCAGCAGCCGCTGCCGGTAGGCGGGCACGTGACGATCAGACTCGACAACCATCCGGATGATATCCCGCAACAGTTCTCCGCACAGGTCATGTGGAGCGGCGTCTACGGCGGGCTTGCCTACACCATCGGCATCAAGCTGCGCACGCCGCAGCCGAACCTGATTAAACTCGCGCGCAACGGCGACAGCGATCTCCACGTAACGATGTGACCCCTCCCGCGCAGCGCCGCCCCGGTCTGCCCCATCCACAGCCGCCCCTGCATCCTTCCCCAAGCCGGCTCAGACCGCGAGGTCAGGCGGAGTTCTTGACGCCCTATAGAGCGGGTGATATAACTGAAACTCATCGTAAGGAATGCTTCGAAATGCTACATTTGACGCTAGCCTGTAGCAATAGTTGACCTGGGAAACCGAACCGGGAAACCCAAAAAGAGGAGTGAACATCAATGCGGGAAATCATGGGACACACAGCCGGCCGAGTCTACCTCGCGGTGCTGCTGCTGTCGATCGTGGCGATGGTCGCGTTTATCGTCACCGGCGGGCTGGAAACGCCTGCGGGCGAGGAGCCGTTCCTGTTGTTTGGCTGGATGACTGCGTCGCTGGTGGCAGGCGCGGTCTTCGTCATTGTCTGGCTGATTGCGTATCTGATCTATTTCTTTCGCTTCTGGCCGTACCGCTGACGGCAGGCATTGGAGGGTTCCATGGGTTTTGAAATCATATCGCTTACCGCCTTCGGCCTGATCATCATCGCGTTGGCGGCCTACGGTTACAAGATCTCGGCCAAGACGGCCGAGGACTACATGCTGGCCGGCCGCACTATCGGCGTGGTCGTCATGTTCTTCTTCGTCCTGTTTGCAATCTCATCGAGCTGGACGTTCTACGGCTTCCCCGGCATGCTGTATCTGCACGGCCCGGGATACGTGTTCTTCATCTGGGGCTCAGTGGCCGGCTTCGCGGCCCTGTACATGTTCCTCGGGCCGCGGCTGTGGGCACTCGCCAAGATCAACCGCTTCCTCTCGCCGGTTGAGGCGCTGGCCGAGCGCTACGAGTCCAAAGGGCTGCGCATGGTGCTCGCGCTGAGTATCCTCGCCTTTATCGTGCCCTACGTCGGCATCCAGCCGCTGGGAGTGGGAGCGGGGTTTCAGGCGTTGACCGGTTTGCCCACCATCTGGGGAGCCACCTACACCGTGATATTGCTGGTAGTGCTGGTGCTGCTCGGCGGAATGCGTATCGTGGCCTGGGTGAACATCTTCCTGGGGGCCGTGTACGTAACCGCGCTGTTGGGGTCACTGATCTGGATCGTGCAGGCGGCGGTTCCCGGCGGGCTTCCCGGGGCTGCCGAGCGCCTGATGGAGATTGACCCGCAGCTGCTGACTACGCCCGGGCCGTTCGGAGAGTTCTCCCCGGTTCTGGTTGCCGGCACGTTTGTTGTCGGGCTGCTTGCCTTCAGCTGGCCGCACGTCGTAATCGGCGCAATGACCGCGCGCGACAAGCATCTGTTCAAGTGGTTCCCGCTTTTGGTATTCGTGTTCGGGGGCTTGTTCTTCTACATCATCCCGTTCATCTGGGGATCCTTGGCGGCGCCCTCGATTCTGCCTCCGGCCGAGCTTGCCGAGCAGGCCGCGGCCGCAGGCAGTACGCTGGAGATTGAAGCCGACCGCGTAGTGCAGACCATCATCACCCGCAGGCTTCCGGGCTGGTTCGGCGTGTTTGTGTTGATGGGCGTGGTTGCCGCCGCGGTCTCAACTGCGGCAGTGCAGCTGATGACCTCGAGCATCATCGTCGCCCGTGACGTGGTGCAGGGCATCTTCAAGCCGGACGCATCGGACAAGCAGATCACCACCTGGGCACGCTGGTCGGTGATCGTAATCGTGGTTCTCAGCCTTACGGTGTCGATAATCGACACCGGACTGATGGCGCTGTATCTCACCGATGTCTCGATCCCGGGGTTCGCTCAGTGGGCGCCGGCGCTCGTCGGGGGCCTGTTGTGGAAACGTGGAACGCGCGAGGGCGCGATCGCCGGTACTGCTGTCGGGGTCATCTATCTGGCGCTCGGGCTGCTGATCACCCCGGGGGGAAGCCGGGTGCTCCTGCTCGATCTGCACCCTATTGTACCGACGCTTCTGGTCAACCTGATCGTCTATGTGGTGGTGAGCTTGCTGACGCCGGAGCCCTCTGAGGAGATCCATACCCAGTTCTTTGACGAAGTCGACGAGTTCCTACGTTCGGAGAGTTAAATGTCTGATAAGTGGAGAGTATTCTATAACCCTGAAGGAGACACCGCCGACATTCTGGCCTATCCCTCGGCGCTGGTGGAAGGCCGCATTGCCGGGAAGTATATGCTGTCCGGCGAGGAGCTTTCGAACTCGTTGGTGGTGCAGAGCGTCAAGCGCCGCGGTATTCTTGCCGGCGCCGACGTGAAGATAGACCGCGAAGACGCGCGGAAGAACGACATCGATGTTGCGTATGCCGCGCGCGGCGGCCGCGGCTCGCCGCAGCCGTACGGGTCGATCACGCTCTCGCAGCTGATGGCCAAGGGCTCGCGCAAGTACAAGGCCACCGACCGCGACCCTGAGGAGCCCGCGGTTCTGCTCTACACCTCCGGTACAACCGGGAGGCCGAAGGGGGTTACGCTCACGCACCGCAACTTCATCGTGCAGTGCCGCGATGTGGTCACCGAGATCCTGGCGCTCACCGATAAAGACACGGTGATCGGCGTGCTTCCGCTCTTTCACGTCTACGGGCTCGCCAACGGCCTGGTCTCGGCGGTGTACTTTG
>PUNW01000344.1 GCA_003552665.1 Spirochaetaceae bacterium
GAGCGCGCCTATGCCGCCCTCGGCACCCCGCGCGTGGAAGACCCCTTGTTCGCCTGCAGCCTTGAGCCCGCAGACTGCAACGGCCAAGCGGGCGAAGCGCCGGCGGTTACGCGTGCTCCGGCAGCCTCGGCCGGTGCTCCGGCGGCTATCGCTCCGGCAGCCGGCGCTCCTGCAACCGGAACGCCTGCGGCCGGCAGCTTTGCGGCGGAGTTTGTGTTCTTCGGCCTGCGCGTTTCGGGCTTGGTTGCGCCGGGAGCGGCTGAAGCCGTCGATATCTACCTCGATGAGCTGCACCTGCGGCGGGCGAATCTGGGTAGCGGACGGCTCAGGCGACCGCTGCTTGTGCGCTTCACGCGGCCGACTCTCGCCCAGTTTCCGCCCGAGAGCCTTCTCAGCCTTCGTACACCCGACGGCAAGCTGCTTTGCGGCCCTCAAGGGGCGCGCGGCTTGTGGGTACGGGTCCCCCACGGCTCAGGCGGCATTCACGAAGCGGTAGCGCGCGGTGCCGCGCTCGATAAAAAGGGCGACCTCACGCCACGGCCCGAGGAGCTCTCGCGGCGGCAGAACGCGTACCTGCGCTTGTACGCTCGGGCGAGCCGGTTCTTCGACGACGAGCTCGGCACGCCGCTCTTTCTGATGTACGGGACGCTCCTCGGCTGCTACCGTGACCGCGATTTCATCTCCGGTGACGACGACTTTGACGTCGGCTACCTCAGCACGCTCCGCGACCCGGCCGCCGTGAAAGAGGAGGCCAAGGAGATGATCTCCCGCCTCGTCGGCGCAGGCTACACCGTGAGCTTCAACCGACGCGGGCGGCCGTTTCGCCTCGCACACCCCGACGAAGCCGACGAGCAGATCCACCTCGACGTGCGGCCTGTCTGGTTTCGGCAGGGCAGGCTCTACGCCCACAACCACTTCAGCATGCCTGCCGGGATGGAAGACATCCTGCCGCCGCGAGTAGACACCCTCCGAAACACGCCGGTATACCTCCCGAACCACCCCGAAAAGCTACTTGCAGGCTACTACGGGCCCGGCTGGCGCGTGCCGGACCCGGGCTACACCAACTACCGCTCCGCGGTAGACCCCGCGGTGCTCAAGCTTGTGGACCGCACGCTCGTCACGCCGCCGGAGTACCGCGAGCTGAAAGCGCGGCTCGAGCACCAGCTTCAAAACCAGCCCGGCCGAGGCGAGCTCCGCTCGGTTGCCGCCGATGATATGTATCCGCTCAGCGGCGCTGAGGCTGACCTGGAGTAGCGCCCCCGGGCTCTGCCCCACCGCCTCCATCCGCCGCACGGCCTCCCTCGGCGGTGCTCCCGGGGATCACCACCGGGTCCGCGGCCGCCAACAAGAAGTACGTATACTTGCGTTGGGACTCTCGGAGGGCTCGGAATACTGCTCGTTGCGCCTCACTCCACATAGGGCTCCCTCTTGCCTGCCGCCAATAGAGCGGCTTTCTAGCTGGAAGTCTGCGGAATACATTGACACATCATCAACGGACGATTAACATTGAATTGTTCTCTGCCAGAGGCAGTAGAACCTACAAAGGCCCCCGCTGAGCCAGCCTGGCGAATCAGCGGTTTTTTTATGCCCATTTTGGGCCTCGGCGAATAAGTTGTACCGTTGACGGTCTCTCAGGTGAGGGTTGTCAGCAACGGTCAGCTGTGTCTCTGTCGACCGCTACATGTTCTTCTCCCTCGGCGGTGCTCCCGGGGATCACCACCGGACACTCAGGCGCGCGCGCCCGCTCTACATACAGCCCGTCGTGGCGGTAGAACTCCCAGCCGCCGCGCGGCGTGCGCCAATCGCCGTAGCGCAGGCGCAAGTACTCTTCAGTTTGAGCCGGTATCGGAAGCCCCGTCTTGGGCTCGCGCGCGAGCGTGGTCAGAAACCGTTCCGGCACCCACCACACGCCGTAGCCGAACACCAGGCTCCACGGCCCCCGATCCACCCGCTGTGGGTACACCCCGCCGCGCAGCGCCAGCACGGCCCGGCCGAGCAGGCGCAGCCAGGCGTACCACACGCGGCTTGCCTGCCACCCCCACCCGCGGTACGACACCACCGGTGACCAGAAGTACCGCCCGCACCTCCAGAAAAACGTCACATCGATAACGCGCTCGCGCCCGCCCAGGGCCGCCGGCTGGCGCTGTCCCCGTCCGCCCGGCGGGCCCGGCGGGGGATGCTCTGCCGTGGCCGCCGCCCGTGTCGCTCGCCCTTCCGGCTCCCGCGCTGTAGCCTGTTCCACCGGCGCCTCGCGGCTCGGCGGGTACAGCTTCAGCCTGCGCCGGCGTCCCTGATACCATGTCGACTCAACGCTCCAGCCGCGGCGGCGAAGCTGCTCAGCCAGACGCACGAAATCCGGTTCGTTCGCGGCGTAGGTGCTGATGTCAAGGTCATCGTCGTCCTCAATCGGCTTTCCGTCGCGCACCAGGCCCAGGAGCGTGCCCGAGTCCAGCCAGAACGGCACCCCTTCTTCACGCAAGAGCTCGATAACCTCGCGAAAGGCCCCCTCAAGCACGTCTCGCGCTCCCGTCAAGCGATAGCTCTGCCATGCCGACACCATAGCGGCTCGGCACCGCCCGCGCAAGCGCCGTTGTGGTTCTAGAGCGCCGCTAATCCATACGATCGCGGTGAGAAAGCCGTTTCAGGGAAGGACTTCGTAAAGCTGCTCGAGGTTCAGCACTTTGACACCACGGTAGGCTCCGAAGCCGTCCGCATCGAGCGTAACGATCGCTGTAACTCCGTGCGTCAGGGCGACGGCTGCGAGGTTGGCGTCATGGATACGTTTTCCGGTTGTTTCGGAATCTCGCACCAGCTCCAGAAGTTTTAACGACACCTGTTCGGTTTCATCGAGCAAGACCAGGCGACGGCGCAGACGCGTAACGTTTTCAAGCGCGTCGATGAGCGAAAGCCCGAGCCCGTTGGCGGCAATCGGTCGTGTGGCGACAACCAGGTACTCACGCATGATCTGGCCACACCAGGTAGGGTGGACTCCCGCACTGCGGCAACGACCGAAGAGCTGATGCGCTCGAACATGCTCGGTCCGCGAGCGATCGGTTGCAGACAGAAGCACGTTGGTGTCTACGAGGAGCGTTTCACCGGCCGTCATCGCCGTAGATATCCTCGCGGCTCCAGCTGCGGCTGTTGCCGGTATCGACCGTGATCAGCTCGAGGTCGTCGAGCGTTTCGTCCTCGGGAGCGTAGCGCGCTGCCTCTTCCAAGATAGCCCGCAGCTCCCCTTGCAGCGACCGATGATGGTGCCTCGCTCGTTTTCGCAATCTCTGCAATACACCTTCGTCCAGATCGCGGATGTGTATCGATTTCATACTGGTAGCATACTGCTAGCGATGGCCTTTGTCTAACTCCAGAAACATCCGCACGCTGCTGTCGTACTGCGACTTCCCGGTCGCGAACCGCGTGGGGTCGCGGCAGAACCGGCGGTTCGTTCTTGACCGGATAGTTTCGAGAATCAATTCGCAACGATTTACGGTTAATCGTTTCCTATGGTATTCCGCTCGAGTAAGATCCGAATAGAATCCTCGTAGCTAATAGGGCACTCCAGGAAATCTGACAATTCCATGTTCGTACGCAACCGTAGCTGCCGGAGGCTTTAGCCAGTTCCTTAGAGTCAATCTGATTCAGCATCTATGTTAGCGTTAAGGCTCGAGCGGCCTCATGTTGACGCCGAACGATTTCTCGCACTTCCTCATAGCGATATTTCAACTCAAACGGCCAGCTGTGATGAAACAGGGCTCAGCTTTCGCGATCTTAGCGGTACCGGTAACTGTGTGTTCCAACACAATCACCCTGTCCACGAGCTGAATGTTGTTTATTCCCCAGTGCTGGTTCAACGATTGCCGGTTGACATTGGCTGGATGTTCACCCCTGTGTTTGTACATAAATAGCTTGCTTGCTATGTTCCACCGGCCGCAGGCAATTCGGGAGATCCGCAACTGGATCTTCAAGCTCAACCACGACGGTTCTATCGAAGATCCGTCCATGTCGAGTTTGCCACCAGGGC
>PUNW01000310.1 GCA_003552665.1 Spirochaetaceae bacterium
CGCGTGCCGGTATCGTCGAGGCCGTCAAACTCAAGCTCGGCCGGGGGGTCACCTTCACCCTCGACGGTTCGCAGAACCACATCGGGGTCGTCGGCGGCAACGATCTCTCCGTGCCACCTGACCGCTTCGTCGGAGCCGTCGATCTCGGTGAAGAAGCGCAACGTGTCCTGAATGCCGGTGTCTACCGGCGAGAAGGCAGGCTCCTGTTCGCCGATGTGAAAGCGCACGTCCGGCGCGGTACGGCTAAGCGCTATCGTCTCCTCGAGCTCTTCGGTGACCTCGTTGCCCGGACGATCACGCCCGGTCAGAGTGTAGCGGTACTCCCCTTCAGGGGCCGGCTCGCCGTCTTGCTCGTCACCAACGCCGTAGGTACCGTCCCACCGGACCTCCTGCGGCGGACCGACGTCGCGGCCGCGGTCACGGGGCTCAGGGTTAGCCCACACCTCACGCCAAACCGGCTCGCCGTCGGCATCGGTGATAAGCCCTTCCCACTCCAGCTCAGTTGATCCCTCCTGATGAATGATCATCTCCGGCCGGCCGCTGCCCTCAATCGGCGCAAACATCGCGAACTCGCCTTCCAGACGCGTAATTTCGGGCAGCGTGTTGTCCACCGTTAGGTTGAACGGCGGTGTAACTGCCACATTGCCGCCTGAGTCCACGATCGTCACCTGATAGGTGTAGTCCCCGTCGGGAACCACCTCCCCGTCAGGCCCGAGCTCAGAGTCCAGGAAGGTGCCGTCCCATACCAGGGTGTCCGGCAGAGGTACGCTCGGTTTCTCGGCCCCGAACAGCCGTCCGAAGAATCCGCGCCGCTCTTCCTCGATATCCCTGATCTCCCAGACCAGATCGCCGTCCTGATCGTAGATAGTCAGCCGATACTCGACGATCACTTCATTAGTGGCCGGCACTACGACCTCGGAAAACGGAAGCTCGAGCTCCTGCCGCGCCTGTTCCTGCCCGAGCGGCGATATAAACTGCCTGGGCTGACGCGGCATGCGAATCTCGGTCGGCTCATCGTCCGGCTCGCCGGCGCCAAAGGCGGGAACCGCGGAAAGAGCAACCGCAAGAATAACGGCGATCACGGTCCATTTCGTCACTCTTCTCCCCTTCATGCTTGCAATCCTCTCTTTTCGGGTTTGATTACTGTGGCGGCCGTCAAAAAAACACTAACCCGCACTGCCGCCGCCCGGGTGAACCCCGGGACCATTAGACCATACCTTACCCGCGCCCCATACGGAGCGGCTCACATAACGTTAAAGCTCCGTAGATACTCCAATATAGCATGGTAGTTAAGCCCCCGCCAATTGCGAAACCGGTCGAAAACCGTCAAACCGGCGGCGGCGTAACGCCGCACCGCTCAAAACAGCCGGAAATCCCCATAAATTTGGAAATTTTTGGCTGCACTGCGGCCCTGAAGCAAAGCGCCGCACCCTCGCCGCCGGTTATCTATTAGTGTGAAAGATCTAAGCGTAACCGAATCGTTGAACCGATTGAAGAGCCTACCGCCGACCGAGCGACCGCGAGAACGCCTGCTCCGTGAGGGCGCGGCCCGCATCAGTGACCAGGAGCTCCTGGCGCTGATGCTGGGCTCCGGCACTCGTACCCAAGGTCTCGGCGAGCTGAGCCGCGCGGTGATGGAGCTTGTGGATGCCCATCGCGAGTTTCCACAGATCGACGAGCTGCTCGCGATCCCCGGGCTGGGAGAAGCCCGGGCCGCTACCCTCACCGCCGCGTTCGAGCTCGCACGGCGCGTGTACGTTCCGCGGGGACATCGCATCCGGGTACCGGCCGACGTCCTTCCGGTCGTACAGCATTACGCGGATCGCAAGCAGGAGCTGTTCATTGCGGTCTCACTCAACGGCGCGCATGAGGTGCTCGCAGCGCGGGTGATATCGATCGGGCTCGTGAACCGCACGCTGGTGCATCCGCGTGAGGTCTTTGCCGACGCCGTGGTCGATCGCGCTGCCGCGCTGCTGGTAGCCCACAATCATCCCTCAGGGCATGTCGAGCCGAGCAGCGAAGACCGCGAGGTCACCCGTAAGCTGGTGCTGGCCGGTGAGACGCTCGGGATTCGCATTCTCGACCATGTGGTGTTCACCGATCGCACCTACTACAGCTTCCTGGAGCACGGCGAGCTGTAGAACAGGCCGGGCGTTGCCGGCCGCGGTTTTCCCACCTGGGCTCACCCCGGTCTCGGACGCGCGCCGGCCTCAGGAGCACGCCGGCAAGGACTGACCGCAACTAGACCGGAAGCTCGGTCCACTGCCGGTTCAAAACCGGATCTTCCTCGGCGGCCGCGGTGAGCGCCTCGGTTCCGGCGATGACTGCAATCTGCATGCGTTCGCACTCAGACAGCAGCCGCCGGGCGGCCGCCGATAGCTCGCGGGGGGTGAGCCGGATCATATGGTCGCGTCGCTGTTGCCGTAACTCGTCCGGAATGCCGTAGAGAATCCGCTGCAGGTTCACCCCGCCCTTCTGGGAGGGCATGAGGGGCCGCAGCTCGCGACTGACACTGCCGATGATCGCGAGCTCGGTTTCGCGCTCCGCCGGCTCACGCTCGGCGTGCTCCCGCAGGCCGTCACTGTAGGCCCGTAAGGTTGCCGCAATATTGGGATCGCGGTATGAGGCGAACGAGAATACCCCCTCGAGCGCCCGCGGCGTCGCGCTCACTCCATACGCTCCGCCCTGCATGCGCACCCGCTCCCAGAGAAAGCCGGTCGATAGCAGGTGGGCGAGCACCTGCTCGGCCGGGTACCCCTCGTCACCAAGCACCGTCCCGCCGACCGAGCCGGCCACGTAGGCAACGCCGGCCGGCACCGAGAACAGCTCGGGCCCATCTGCAGCCGGTGGAGCTCCGGCTTCCGGACTGCTGCGTTCTCCAGCCTCCGAACTACCGACCGTTTCCCCGCCCGCCGTTTCCCCGCCGGCTGTTTCCCGGCCGAGCGGTACAGTATCAACCGCTCCTGCGCCGGCCACCGCATCGCCCGGCAGGGCCTCCACCAGTCCGGCAAGGGTCCGTTCGGCTTGCGTGGCAAACTCGCGTGCGCAGGTCAGCGAGAACACCGAGCGAGAGCGCACCACCGTGCGTGCGCGAAGCTCGTGCAGTAGCGCCGGGAGCTTGTCGGCTTCGGAATCGGGGTCCAAAGCCGAGAGATACTGCAACTGCGTTATACCGCGCCAGCGCTCGGAAAGCGCGACAGCAGAGGACAGCCCACGCGCACTGCGCAAGGCGGCAAACTGGTGCCCACCCGGAAGAATCGCCGAGCGCAGATCGTTGCGTGCCTCGAGCAACAACTCACCGATGCGCCGGGTATTCCCGAGGTCGGCGCTCGTCACTAATCTCCTTGCCAAATCGAGCGCCTCCCCGAACTGGCTCTCGAGCGCCTTGAGCCGGAACGTCAGAAAGGCGGCCGACGGACGGGCCCACGGAAGCGACCGGTCGCTGCTCGGCGGCACACCGCCCGGAATCTCAGCCGCCTCCGGAACGAGCACAGCGCTGACGTCGATGTTCGCCGAAAATCCCCCGGTCTTCAGCGCGAGCTCTTTCGCCACCTGATCGTAGCTCATCCCCGGCAGCCCGCACTCGGTAAGCGCGTCGCTGAACAGCGGTAACGCGAGCTGCAGCGACTCCGGCAGATCGTCGATTCGGAAGGCAAAGTCCAGGTATACGATGCCGTTGGTGTACTCCTGCTGCAGATACAACGGTACCCCGCCGGGAAGCTCACGGCGGGTATAGGCGATGCGTTCCACTTCGCGCGGGATATCTTCTTTTGTGAGGAACGGCAGCTTACCCAGGCGCTCAGGATCGTCAGGCTCTTCCTGCAGCCGGCGCAGCGCCTCCTGCTCGGCCTCGATCGCCGCGCGTTTCTCCCGGTCGAGTGAAGCGGCCAGCTCGCGGAGCTCAGCAGCTTCCCCCTCCTGACGTCTTTCATTCAGACCCGGTTCGGGGCGAATCGTGACCGTAGTTCGGTGGGTGTTCTCGAGAAGCCCCTCCGTAATCAA